>JBEIMN010000139.1:0-7214 GCA_040378705.1 Acidobacteriota bacterium | reverse complement strand
TGCGAAGTATGGAGATTGGCGACAAGGTCTTCTTTTATCACCGCAATGCCAGTCCCAGTGCGATTGCCGGGATAGCGGTGGTCGCGCGAAAAGCCTATCCGGACCATACGGCGCTCGACCCGCACGATAAGCATTTCGATCCGAAGGCGACACCCGACAAGCCGATCTGGGAGATGGTCGAGCTGCGATTTGTCAGGAAGCTGGCATCTCCGCTCTCGCTCGAAGAGTTGCGCCCGATCCACGGACTGGAAAAAATGGAGCTGCTGCGACGAGGATCGCGTCTCTCTGTTCAGCCGGTCACTCCGGCGGAGTGGAAGATTATCATGAAGCTGATTGAACGACGCGAGAAACAGAATGGCAAATAGAAGCGAATCACCGGAAATGAAAGATCCCAAGGCCCCTGATCCCCTCGCCGCGCGGGCGTCACGAATCGTCCGCGCACTGCGCCGACTCTATCCTGATGCAGAGTGCGCGCTCAACCACGGTAATCCACTTGAACTGATGATCGCGACCATCCTCTCCGCACAGTGCACGGACGAGCGTGTCAACCTTGTCACTCAGGAGCTTTTCCGGAAATACAGGTCGGCGGAGGATTTTGTCTGTGTTACAGTTCAGGAGCTGGAACGTGACATTAGTTCGATCAACTTTTTTCGCAATAAGGCGAAATCGATTCAGGGTGCGTGCCGAAAAATAATCGATCAGCACGCTGGCCGGGTCCCCGAGACGCTTGAAGAGCTGGTCGAACTGCCCGGAGTGGGGCGCAAGACGGCAAATGTCATTCTCGGAACGGCCTTTGGTGTCGCTTCCGGAGTGGTGGTCGACACACACGTCTCGCGGCTTTCACAGCGAATGGGCCTGACCAGCCGCAAGACTCCCGAGACGATCGAGTTGGATCTGGTCGAGATCATTCCGCGCCGGGACTGGATCAACTTTTCGCATCTGCTGATTCTTCACGGGCGGCAGGTCTGCAAGGCCAGAAAGCCTGACTGTGGGGGATGCCGGATTGCCGCGGAATGTTCGCGTGTCGGGCTTTGAGCGATCGTGGCAATGCTTTAAATAGCCACTCCGGTCGTCAGCTCATTAATCCTGCCGTCAGCTTATGAGTCCTGCCGTCAGCTGGGGAGTTTCCGACCACGCTCGACGATCTGCCGGTGGAGGACCGGGTTGGCGGCGAGACCCTGTCCGCTGCTGAAATCGAGATTCCCTTCGAGCGATGAGAATATGCCGCCAGCACCGGCGAGAATCGGGGCCATTGGCGCGACATCATAGTATTGGAGCCCCTTCGGTTCGATCATAAAGTCGGCAAGTCCGGTTGCGACCAGGTAGTAGCCGTAGCAATCTCCAAACCCACGGACGAGTCGGACTTGTTGCGCGAGGTCGATCACCAGCTCGTGTCCGGGTTGTGGAAGCAGGTCGCGTGGATCGGTGATGATCATGGTCGCTTCGGAGAGGTCTGTTTTTCCAGAGACGTGGCAGCGCTTACCATCAAGAAATGTTCCGGTCTCTGCGGCACCGATCAGGACCCGATCCTGGATCGCGAAATAGATCGATCCAAGAACTGGTACTCCGTCGCGTTCGAGCGCGATCAGCGTTCCGAAGAGCGGAGTCTTGAGGATGAACGACTTGGTCCCGTCGATCGGGTCGATGATCCAGCGCCAGGCACCGGCGCGGTTCGTCTCTCCATACTCTTCGCCGAAGATCGAGTGCTCGGGAAAGCGCCGCGCAATCGCTTCGCGGAGGAAGAGCTCTGTCTCACGATCGGCGCGCGTCACCGGCGTATCATCACTCTTCCGCTCCACCTCGACCTCACTCTCGAAATGGCGTCGAATGATACTGCCGGCGCTTCGTTGCAGTTGGTCAAGAAACTCGAAATAGGTGTTAAATTCAGTACTGGTCATCACGTATCTCCTCTTGGATCGGTGGCCGGATCGGTGGCCGAATCAGAGCTAAGTTTGCCGGAGACGAAGCGAATAGGGAAGTCAGAGACGATGAAAATATCTTATACCGAAGGTGTGACGGTCGGGAAGTCGTCGATCGATGGGCGCGGCTGCTTTGCGACGATCGCTTTTCGCAAGGGGCGCAAGATCGCAGAGTATGTTGGGGAGCGTATCTCACGCCGCGAAATTGCCCGGCGCCTGAAGGGGCGACGGCGAATCCATATCTGCGGCATCGATTCATACTGGGCGATCGATGGCAGTCGGCACGGGAATGGCACTCAGTTCATCAACCACTCCTGTCAGCCGAACTGTTCGATTCGAATCATTCACGGCCATATTCTCTTCTTTGCCCGGCGTGATATCGAGCCGGGTGAAGAGCTGCTGCTCGATTACGAGAACTCATACCATTCTGACAGGAAAGTCTGTCACTGCGGCGCTCCAGGATGCCGTGGAAGGATCAACAAATGAAGAAGCCGCGTCGGGAGTCTCGCCGGCGCGGCTTCTTCAGGCTCAAACTTAAATCTGATTTCAATAAGGGCTTTTTTGGTCAGGGCCTTTTTGGCGGCACCGTAAAGGTGATGAATCCAGTGATAGGATTCTGGTCGGTCGCGAAGAGTGAAGTTGGAAATTCCCACTGTCGGGCGGCGGTGATCGCTTCCTGATTGGCCTCTGGCAGGGTTGAATAGGCGACGTTGGCCCGGGAAACCTTGCCATCATTTCCGATATCGACCTTGAGGCGGATGAGACCGCTCAGCCCGAGTTTCTGGACGCCATCGGGAATGGGGAGCGGAACCTTCTTCGTCGCGTCCTCCTGAAGCTTTGCCGATTGCCGTTCATCATAGTAGCGTGGCGGTACCGTCGTTTGATCGATATCGACCGAGATGCCGAAGATGAGGTAGTAGTTTTTGCTGCCAAAAGCCTCCGAAGCCTCGCCTGGTCGAAGGAATCGTGCGTAGTCGGCGCTCGCCATGCGGAGAGATTTGACCATATAAAAATAGGTCATGCCGTGATCGACCTCAAGCGGCGTTATCGAGTAACTGATCGGTTTGATTGACTGGTCGCTGCCAAATTGAAGGTTGAGGATGGCGACAAGACTTGTCCCCGGTTTTACTCCATCGCCGGGGCTTTGTGCGCCATTGATTTCAAGGATGATGCTGCGACCATCGACCTGTTTTGAGATCGAGATCAGCGCCGGCTTGGCGGTTCGGAAGACGCGTCTCGACTCCTGTTTGAGCAGCGAGACCTTGTGACCCGGGTAGGTTTTGCCGAAGGTTCGCATCCATTTGTCGTAGTCCTGGAGACTTGAGGTCTTCATGCGGAAGACCTGGTCGGTCAGGTCGGGATCGGCCACGGCATCGACTTCGAGTTGAAAGACGCTGAGATTGATGAAGATCGGGCGGTTTCCGAAGTCGGTCAGTGACTCTGTTTCAGCTGGCTGAGGGGCCGAAAGGGGGGCTGGCTTTTGAGCCTGTCCCCGCGATGGACTGGCCGCCAGCAGCGGTAATGCCACGAAGAGCAGCGTCAGCACCAGCTTCATCAGCAGGCCCCGTCCAGTGGTCAGATTGGATCGCTGAACGGTCGAGGTCATTTCTTGCATCATGCGGGAGTTCCCTCCAAAGTGCTTTACCATAAATGATTACGAGGTCGACTGGAAATTACGATAATGGTTCGCGGGGCGTCTGATCAATGGGCATCAGCCGGTGACGTCAACCGGCGAGCGTTGGGCGAAAGTTGCTCGCCTCGCGATTCAGTTGATCGAGTTGGCTCATGACGGGGGCGGTCTGCTGCAGTATCTCCCTTGTCGCCTCGATCGAGGTGAGCAGGGTATCAAAGTCGCCTGACAGGTTCAGGTCAGGTCCTGGCATGGTGGCGACCTGATCGTTGACCAGTCCGAAAAAGTTTTCGATCATCTGGAGCTGGGCTTCGACCCGCCTGATGCTTCGTTCAATATCATCAAAGGTCTGGAGGCGTCGCCGAAGAAGCTCAGTATTCTTTTCGAGGAGGCTTCGGGTTGCCGGGTCTGCGGCAAGCGTGGTCCGCTCTGCCTGGCGGATCTGGTTTTCGACCGATTGCCGATTGGTATGGCGAAGATGTTGCTTTCGCCGACGATACTCATCGAGAAGATCGACGAAGGCTTCCCAGGCCGTTTCAAGCTCCCGCAGTTGTGGGGGATCGTCAGTGCCACGCAGCGACCGGCGGTAGTTGGTGGCGATCTGGTTCTTCATCCAGCTCAGGTATTCAACAGCTTCGCGTTCCCGCGGGTCAAAGGTTTTGATCAACTCGAGCCGGCGGAGGCGGCGATCTTCGTCGAGCACCCGGCTGTATCGCCGGTTGACGAGGCGGCGATAGGCGATTGCGGCCGGTACGATCGTCAGGTAGAGCCCTTCGGCAACCGCTGCGCCACCAAGAATGAGGGTCGGGGCGAGGAACCCGGAGGCCCCGCTGGCGATCGTCACCACTCCGGTCAGGACGAGCGCGCCGATATTGATCGGCTCCCGAAGCGCTTCCCTGAAGTAGGAGATGTTCTGGGTCATAATATTGGACAATGTTCCGGGTTACGTTGACGAAGTGGACGAGGTTACTCCGACAGTTTTCGTCGCGTCAGCTGGTCGGGGTCCGATGAGAGAAGTTCAAGCCCGCTGCTTGTCGATGTGACGCCAGCTTCTGGAAGGGCGGAACGGGTCGCATCAGGCAGCATCCCGAGTTGCTGATTGTAGGCGAGGAGCTTATCCTCGGCTTCGATCTGGGCCATCTCTTTCTCGATGCTCTGCATCCGTGTGTCGAGGCCACTTGAGGCAAGTTCAGCCTTTGCTTCGGCGGCGGCGGCACGGTTGGCGATCTTTTCACGCATGTCACCAAAGGTCTGGGAGTCGTCGCCGACCTGGAATGATGACATTGTCTGGGCGAGCCGTTCCTGCATCTGCGCCTGGCGGCTGGCGGCGATCAGCTGCATCGCCTCGCCGGTCTTGCGGCGAACCTGGATCATGTAGTTGTCGAGGAACTCCTTCGCCTTGGCCGAGGCGACCTTTGCCTGCTCGAAGTTCTGTTTGGCGGTATCGAGTCCACGCTGCACTGTCTGCATCTCGCCGATGAGCGCCGTCGCGATATCGTCGTGGCCAGTCCTGATCGCGGCCTTGATCTTATTGTCGATCTCGGTCAGCTTGACCTGGCTCGACTCGATCTCGCGCGCCAGTCGCTTCTCGGTCGCCATGACCAGGGCGACATTTTCGCGCATCTTCGGAACCTGATCATTCATGTCACGGATGAGCTGTTGCAGGATCAAGTCAGGATCCTCAGCGTTGTCGATGATTCCGCCAAAAATAGATCGAAAAAGCCGCTTCAGTCGAACCCACATGCAGTTACTCCCGCCTTTACGATAAAGTTTTAAGTTCCCGGTCGTTTATTTTAGCGTCGCCGGGGTCGCCCGGGGCGATTCTCCCGTCACCTGGCATCTGGTGCCAGATCTTCTGCCGACTTTTACTCTGCTGCTCTCGTACCCAGCTGCTCCCGCGTTCTGATACGCTGTTAACCGGTAAGAGGTTCATATAAATACAAACCATCGCGAAGTATATCAGCATAAAAGTCGGTTCGTCTATCAGTGCAAAATTTTTCTTGCACGCCCCCGCCGTGGGGCGAAAACCTGAGACCCCGGTCAAATGGTGCTCTGGTGGTACTGGCCGGGGACTACTCTTCCATTTTGCGAAGTGTCTCGCGCAGCAGGCCGGCAGCGGAGACTGCCTGTGAAGTCGGAGCGGCATCGGCCTCCTGAAGCGTATTGAGAAGGTTGAGGAGGTCGCGGCGGAGCTGATTCAATTGTCGATCCTTCCGTGTCGCTGCTTCGAGTTGACTGGCCTGGTCTGGTGTCCGTGGTCCGATTTGAAGTTGACGGATCCGGTCGGCCAGTTTCAGTCCGCGGTGATGAGTCTCCGCCAGTGCCTGCGACGCCTCGATCGAGAGCCGGAACTGCTGGGCGAGCCCCTCGGCCGGGGTGGAGACGCGCGGGTCCATCTTCAGGTTCAACTTTGTGGTCTGGCTCTTTCCATCGACTGTCAGGGTCACGGAATAGTCGCCGGGATGGGCGAGCGGGCCTTCCGGCAGTGATGGTGTATTGCGATAGATGGCCGAGATCGGCAGTGAACGCGGGAATCCTTCCGGCGCCGGATAGTGAAGATCCCATACGAAACGATGCATTCCGGCACCCGTCGCAAGTTGTCGCGCCGGGCGAACCCAGTACTCCGGATAGGCGAGCGTCCGCGCGTCGAGCGGGGTGGGGCGGTCATCCGAGTGGTAGCGGCGGACGACTGCCCCGTTCTGGTCACGGATCTCGATCGCGACTGTCCGGGCGTCGGATTTGAGCCAGTAGTCAATTATCGCTCCGTCGGGGGGATTCTCGCCCATCGGCTCTTCAGGTGGAATCGGGGTGTCTGTATTGAGGCTTCGCCGGTAGCGCCAGGCGTTCTGCGGGGTGAAGAGGACCGCCGCCGCGTTCTCGCCGAGGCGGTCGATCTGGCGCAGCGGGGTCAGGTTGTCGAGTATCCAGAAGCTGCGGCCGTGTGTGCCGACGACGAGATCGTCATCCTTGACGACCAGGTCGCGGATCGAGGTCGCCGGCAGGTTGAGCCGGAGCGATTGCCAGTTGCCGCCATTGTCGAAGGAGACATAGACGGACTGCTCTGTTCCGGCGTAGAGGAGTCCGCGTCGTTGCGGATCTTCGCGAACGGCATTGACGATGCCGCCATCCGGCAGGCCACGCGTAATCTCTGTCCAGCTCTTTCCGGCGTCGGTTGTCCGGTAGATGTGTGGACGCAGGTCGTCGAGCCGGAGGGTGTTGACGGCGGCATAGGCGGTATCACGGTCGAAATGGGAGGCCTCGATCAGCGAGACCTTGGCCCACGACTTCAATTGCGGCGGTGTAATGTTGGTCCAGCTCTTTCCACCATCGCGTGTGAGGTGGATCAGTCCGTCATCGGTGCCAGCCCAGATGATATTGGCATCGTGGAACGAAGGCGCAATGGTATAGATTACGCCCCGCCGCGCCATGTTTGCCATCTCCGGCGTCCGGTAGACGCCAACATTCTCCGGTATCTCCCATTTTTCACGGGAGAGGTCGGGGCTGATCACCTCCCAGCTCTGCCCGCCGGTCGTTGTCTGGAAGAGGACGTTTCCGGCGTAATAGAGCCGTGTTGGTTAGACCCGGGAGAACATTAACCGGGCGGGGCGCACGAAGCCGTACTTTACGCTCCCAACCACATACGGCGAGATGTTATGAACCAGGCC
>JBEIMN010000138.1:0-7243 GCA_040378705.1 Acidobacteriota bacterium | reverse complement strand
GCGTTCAGCGTGAACGGTAGACTGTGCCGGCCTTTATGACAAAATTTAACAGAAGAGCTCTGATCATCGGCTACTCCTTGGTGATCGTCTCGTCGAGGTTGAGCAGGACACGGGAGACTGCCGTCCAGGCGGCAATCTCTTCCATTTTGACACCCGCCGGGAGCGGACTCGCCTTATCCGGGTTGCTGGTTGCGAGGTTCCAGGGATTGGCTTCACCGCGTAAAAATCGCTCCCGTTGTCTCGTATAGAGTGCCAGCAGTTCACTCGTCTCCCCCACTGCCGGCGCGCGTCCAAGCACACGGCGAAACGCGAAGCGCAACTTCTGCCCATTGGTCGTCCCGCCCTCACGGACTGTCTTCCAGGCCAGGGCGCGTGCCGCCTCGAGGAAGAGCGGTTCGTTGAGCGTCGTCAGCGCCTGAAGCGGCGTGTTCGAGCGCGACCGTCGAACGCAGGCAATATCGCCATTCGGCGTATCGAAACTCTGGAGCATCGGATAGGGAACCGAGCGGTAACGGAAAGTGTAGAGTGCGCGCCGGTACCGTTCATCCCCCTTCTCCTCATTCCAGATCTTCGGGCCATAACTGGCGGGCGGAAGGTATAGAAACTCCGGCGAAGGTGGAAAGACGCTCGGGCCGCCAATTTTGGTATTGAGCAGGCCACTCGCGGCGAGCGAAATGTCGCGAACGATCTCGCCATCGACGCGAACCCGCGGCCCGCGTGCCAGAAGGCGATTGTAAGGATCCCGCTGCTGCAGCTCAGGCGTCACGTTCGATGACTGACGATAAGTGGCCGACGTGGCGATGAGGCGGTGAATATGCTTGAGGCTCCAGCCGTTCTCCATCAGTTCGACCGCCAGCCAGTCGAGCAGTTCACGATGGGATGGCGCCTCGCTCTGCCGTCCGAAGTCCTCCGGGGTGGCGACGATCCCTGTTCCAAAGTAGGTCTGCCAGATCCGATTGACGATCGAGCGTGCCGTCGTCGGCGATCGGCGGTCGACGAGCCATCGGGCGAAGGTGAGCCGGTTGGCTGGAGCCCCTTCCGGAAGCTGGTGCAGGAAGGCCGGCACCCCCGGCGCAACCTTCTTCTCCGGACGGAGAAAGTCGCCACGCCGCAGTTGGAAGGTGTCGCGTCCATCCTCGCGTTCAGCATAGACCAGTTGTGACGATCCCTCCGGGTATGCTCCCCAGAGCGCGGCAATCTGTTCATTCTCCGTCCTGAACTCCGGGACGGTCAGTCGCCAGGCACTGAAGACGGTCTGCACCTGCCGTGCCGTTCGCCTCTCGGCCGGAATCTGGAAGATCTCGCGAACGCCGGCAGGCAATGGATCAGCCACCGCGTCTGCCGCACTCGTCACCGCCAGCCGCACCCGGCCGAGATTGTTGTTCTGGTTGTCATCGCTGTTCCACCCACCATGATTCTGCTTCAGGAAGATGGTCAGAATCGTACCGCCAGGATTGGAGATCGGCGTCTCAGCAACAAAAACAGCCTGCCGCGGAACGTTGCGCCGTCCCGGTCCGGCATCGATCCCCCAGGCAGTCTCGTCAATTCCATCCGTTGCGAAACTGATCGGACCGGTGATCCGCTTTCGCTTGCTCCGGTCGTCAAAGGCCGACTCCAACTCCCGCTCCGGCGGCGAGAAGTCGGCGCTGGCACGGACGATCTTCACCTTTGTGACGTTCTTCGGATCGCTCTTTGGCGCCGACTCGACCTCGAACTCGGTCAGCGCCCCCGTCCCTTTGATCGAACGTCCCGGCCCGTTGAGCGGCAGATTAGGATCGTTGAGCAGCTCAAGTCGAAAGGCACGAATCTCCTGCTGGCTTGTCTCAACCGTCATTTTGACGCGGTGCCTGGTCGGCGCATAGCCCTGTGCAAGGAACGATCCATCCTTGTATGGCAGATATTTCTGCCCCCCGGTCGAGATGTCGTCGATCTCCGGGCGCAGCACCATCCACTCCGGCTGATCGCCGCGCACGCGCTCCTCCCAGCTCGCCATCTTCGACTGCCACTCCGCTGTCCGCTCCTGAAGACGGGCCTCGATTTCGCGTGTCTGGGTCAGAATGTCGGCACGTTTCATCTCTTCCGCCGGAGTGTAGACGGCGATATTGGCCTCGTGCGAGTTGTTGAGAAACGCCATGAGCCGGTAATACTCATCGTGCCGAATCGGATCGTATTTGTGGGTATGGCACTGCGCACAGTTGATCGTCAGACCGAGAACGCTCTTCCCGATCGTGTCCATCCGATCGAACATCGCCTCCATCCGAAACTGTTCCGGATCGATTCCTCCCTCTTCATTGATCATCGAATTGCGCAGAAAACCGGTTGCGACGATCTGCTCCTGCGTCGGATCGGGAAGGAGATCACCGGCGATCTGTTCTGCCGTGAACGAATCGAACGGCTGGTTCGCATTGAAGGATTTCACCACCCAATCCCGGTAAGGCCAGATGGAACGGCGATTGTCCTTCTCGAAACCCTGGGTATCGGCATACCGCGCGGCATCGAGCCAGAGTCGCCCCCAGCGCTCACCGTAGTGCGGTGAGGCGAGCAGCCGCTCGACCTGCCTGTCGAGGGCTCGTGGACTCTGATCAGCGAGAAATGCGTCGACCTCCGCCGGCGTTGGCGGCAACCCGGTCAGATCGAGGCTCAGTCGTCGCAGGAGCGTCTCGCGACCAGCCGTGGGTGCTGGCTTGAGCCCTTCCGCTTCGAGCCGCGCGAGGATGAACGAGTCAATCGGATTCCTTGTCCAGCCGGCGGTCTTCGTTCCCGGAATCTGCGGTCTGATCGGCGCAGTGAAGGCCCAGTGCGCCTTATCAGTCTGCTCATTCCCACCGCCTTCACTACCAGCCAGTTCCGGTTCAGCCAGTTTCGGTCCGGCCAGTTCCGGCCCGGTCTTGCCAGGTTTCTCAGGTTCGATCAGCCCACTTCCCCCGCGAAGCCCGGCCTTCAGCCCCGCTCCGGTAAAGGCCAGAATCAGCAGCAGCGTTATGATTCGTTTTGACATCATTGACATAATTGATCACTCTCCCTCGTCAGGGTTTCCAGAAGCAGACCAGATGGAGTTCAGGTGCAGTTCAGGTGCGGTTCAGATACGGACGAAGAGCCGCTTTCGGTGCATCCAGTAGAGGATCAGCCAGAAGACCAGCAGCGCGTATCCACCGCTCAGCAGGGTCGAGTTTCCCTCACCAAGCCGGTTGAAGATCTCCCGCCCGAAGTGGACTTTGAACGATTCGATGACGAAGCCGTCGATCAGATGAACCAGCACATAGATGGCGATCGAGTTCATTCCAATCACTACCAGTGGAAAGGCTGCCCGCTTCCAGCCCTTTACATCGACCAGATAATAGAATCCGGCGAGCAGCAGGAAGCAACATCCACCGCTGAAGATCGTCCAGCCCGGTGTCCAGATCCGCTTCACCATCGGACAGATCCCGGTGTAGTGGAGCGCGAGTCCAAGCGCGATTCCACTCAGACCGGCAATCGCCAGTCGCTTCATCAATTCTCCCGTCGCCATCCCTGACTTCAGCCAGCGCCCTGCCACGAGGCCGAGAATCATCGTTCCCAGAGTGGGGATGAAACTGAGCGTCGAATAGCCGCCACCATTGTGCGTGAACGGCGCAACCCGCGGAAAAAGGTTCAGAAACCAGGTGTCGAAGGCCCACGCCAGATTGCTGTTCTTGTTGAAGTGGGCCGCGAGGCCGCTGTAGTGCTGTGTCCAGTCGGTGGAGACTCCAACCGCCGCATAATCGAAGCCAGGCCCCGGCAGCGGATATAGAACGAAGGCCAGCCAGTACCCGACCACCACCAGCACGAATGCTCCCCAGATGACACGGATCGAACGATGGCCGAGCCCGAATAGAAAGAGATAGCCCATTCCAATCTGACTGAGCGTATCCTCGAAGGTCCATCGTGTCTGCGGATGGCCGACCGAACGCAGGAACACTCCAAGCAGAATCAGCGCCAGCGCACGCCAGCTCGCGTGGAGCCACGCCCGCCCCGTCGATTGCCCACGCGCTTCGCGGCTCGCCAGCGAGTAGGGAAGGGCTACACCAACCAGAAATGAGAAGGATGGCTGGATCAGATCGTGCAACGTGCACCCAAACCACTGAACGTGCGATTGATTGACCGCCAGCACGCGCCAGAAAAGGCTCTCCGGGTGGGCCGCCGCAACCTTCGAGAGATGCAATACCTCCGCCATCATCAGAAACATGACGAAACCACGATATGCATCCATCGATCCCAGTCTGGCTGGCATTTGAACAGTCGATGCGGTCTCTTTTTTGGACACGATTCTCTCCTTGTTTCGTCAGGAAATCTTGAATTCTGCCACGACCGGGGCGTGATCCGATGGCTTTTCGAGCGCCCGTGGAATCTTGTCGATCCACGCCTCAGTACAGCAATCTGCCAGTTCTGCCGTTCCCCAGACGTGATCGATCCGCAATCCGTGGTTGCGCCTGAAACCGCCTGCCCGGTAGTCCCACCAGGAAAAATGGCCACCCTCGGGATGGTGGCGGCGGAAGAGATCGATCCAGCCCCATTTTCGGATCGCTTCGAGCGCGTCCCGCCCCGCCTCACTGCAGAGTATCCTGCCCGCCCACACCTCTGGATCGTGGACGTCGATGTCTGCCGGGGCAATATTGAAATCACCGCAGATGAATGCCCGTCCCGTTCCATCCCCCTCACGCTGGCAAAACCGGAGCAGCTTCGCCAGCCAGTCCAGCTTGTAGGCGTATTTCTCCGACCCAACCTCTGACCCGTTCGGAATATAGACGTTGATCACACGTATCCCGTTGATCGTTCCTGCAATCAGCCGTCGCTGCGCCTCCGGCCCATCATCCTCAAAGCCACGTCGCACATCGGTGATCGGATGGCGTGAGATCAGCGCGACGCCGTTATATGTCGGCTGTCCATAAATCTCGACTTCGTAACCGCGCTCCCTGAACTGAGCAAGCGGAAACTTTTCATCGATGCATTTTGTCTCCTGCAGGCAGAGCACCTCCGGCTCGTTACCCTCGAGCCAGTCGAGGACATGCGGCAGCCGAACCGAGATCGAATTGACATTCCAGGTCGCAATTTTCATAAGATACCAGGCACTATTTATTCTGATAGATTGTTCTCTTTGGACGGAATACACATTACCGGCTTTTCACCAAAATCGCAAAAGTTATTTCCAGGCTCGTTCAGCTTTTGAGGGAAACGGGTAACCGGTTTTCACAGTCAATGCCGCTGACGTTATAATGACGATTCAGGTTGAAGACCGCTTAATAGTCGGCCAAGGATAAATGGGGATAAATGGGGAAAGATGGGGAAGATGGGGCAATGTTAATAAACAGAATGATCGGTTCACGCGCAGCAAAAACAGGGATAGGGATGGGGCTGGAGAGGGGAGCGTTCAGGTTGTGGCTCCGGGTGGCGGTTTGCCTCCTTGCCGTCGGGGCCATATCCGCCATTGCCTTCAACTCCTCTGAAATCCCAACCGCTTTTGGCGCTTCCGGAGTTCAGGACCCAGCCCTGCCGCCAGTGCCACGCCCGAAGCCGGGCCCCAATCCGGGCCCAAAGCCAGCGGCGGAGTCCCCGCAGGATAAACGCGGCGCACGTCGACAGGGGGCACAGGCCGATGACCAGAAACTTGATCGTGACAATACGATCAAAGTCGATACCGACCTGGTCCTCCTCGACGTCTCCGTCATCGACCAGAACAATAATCCGGTCTTCGACCTGAAGAAGGAAGACTTTCAGATCTTTGAGGACAAGATTCTCCAGCCAATCGAGACCCTCAGCCGCGCCGAAGTTCCGGTCAGCCTTGGACTGGTCATCGATACCTCGGGAAGCATGCGGTCGAAATTGCAGAACGTCTCCGATGCCGCACTCGATATCGTCAAGCAGATGAAGCTGGATGACGAAGCCTTCGTCTCCCAGTTCAAGGCGGAACCCGAACTGCTGAAGGAGTTCACCTCTGATCGTGAAGAGATCGAGGACGCGATCGGAGAGATGTTTACGAGCGGTGGGACATCGCTCCTCGATGCCATCATTGCGACCGCCGATTACGCCCACGAAAAGGGCAAAAATCGGCGTAAGGCGCTCATCGTCATTACCGACGGTCTCGAAAGGAACAGCTCCGTCAAGGAGAAAGAGGTTCTTGACGCGATGAAGGAGGACGAGGTCCAGGTCTACCTGGTCGGTTTTATCGACGAAGAGGATGACACGAAGAGCTTCTTCGGCAAATCGCCGGCAAAGAAGGCCCGCGAACTGCTGACTCGCCTCGCAGACGATTCGGGCGGCCGGGCATTCTTTCCGCGTGAAGTGGGGGAGATGCCGGCGATTGCCGCCCAGATCGCGCGCGATATTCGCACCCAGTACCTGCTCAGCTACTATCCGACAAACGACAAACGCGACGGCTCATTTCGTACGGTCAAGGTTGCCGTTGCCCCACGCGAAAATCGCAAACTGATCGCACGGTCACGTCAGGGCTACTATGCACGCAAGGAGCAATAGTGGTGGACAAGCCAGCCGAGTGACAAGCCAGCGGGGCTGGCTTGTCCAAACATTAAACGCTATTTCCGATCCTTGAATTTATCGTAGAGTTTGGTATGACGATTGGTGAGATCCGTCGGCTCGCCATTGATCAGCATCTGCCTGACTTTTGTTCTGAATTCAAGGATATCGCCATCGGTGATGACGAGGTTGGCCACTTTCCCGACCTCGATCGAGCCGACCAGTTTATCGACACCAAGCAGTTGTGCGGCGTAGAGGGTTGCCCCCTTCAGTGCCTCCTCCCTCGGGAGTCCGAAGGCGGCAGCAGTTCCGGCGTGATAGGGCAGCAGCCGGACATTGTAGGCGGTTCCACCCGATGAGAAGGAAAATTTGAACCCAGCCTACTGAAGCTCGACCGCCCTGGCAAATGTCTCGTCGTAAGGAGAGTCTTCGCTTGACGGGAGTTCGAGAACCCCGCCAAGGATCACTCCGACATTCCGCTCGCGGAGCGTCTTCGCAAGTTTCACCGCCTCATCGCCACCGTTGATCACCAGCTTCAGTTTGAACTTTTCGGCGAGGTCGAGGGCCCCCCTGATCTCAGAGGCGCTGTTGGCAGAGATGATCACCGGAACCTCACCCTTCAGCACCGGGATCAGCGCTTCGAGCCCAAGGTCGGTCTCACGCGGTGGCAGGTTATTGTCGCGCGCCGTCGCTTCACGTGCCTTGAGGTAGGCCTGTGCATCTTCAAAACGTGTCCGCAGGCTCTCGACCTGGC
>JBEIMN010000137.1:0-7325 GCA_040378705.1 Acidobacteriota bacterium | reverse complement strand
CCAGTTCGCGCAGCATCCGGCTCGCCGCTGCCCCGTGAATGCAGAGCCGGTCACCATCCCGACCATAACTGGTCGGAATGACATAGGGCTGCCCGTCGACGACGAACCCGACGTGACAGATGAATGTCGCGTCGAGAATCGAATAGACCGTCGGACGATCGAAGGCCCCGCGCTGCGGGCGTCGCTTCAGTGTCGTGCGTGATGTTTGCTGGTATGAGTCCATTTTTAATATTCCCGGATTGATTCTTTCCACCACTCTCTTCTTTGCTCCACGATTCTGCCACCAGAAATCGGCCGATTTCGCCCGATTTCTGGCATATCCAGTTTTAACACCCTGAGGATGTCTCGGCAACAAATTTTCACACCGCCGCAGAACCGATTCTGACCGGAGCCGCTCCGCTGGCAGTGACCTGACGCCGGCACTGGTCAGGGCCAATCCCCTCCCAAAGTAATATTTTCGTCGACGACAACAACCAGCAGCAAACGAGGAAGAATTGAAGGAAATGCTGATTTTGCTTGATTAGACCGCCGGGATGAGTAGTATTTGTATGGTCAATGCCCGATAAGGCCGACCGTGGCGCGGAAAGCCGCGGCTCTGGAAGCGGGCAATTTAGTAATATAACCGGTTGGCAGGTGATGCCGACCGATTCAGGAACAGGCAATCCAGATCGCATGATTATCATTCCAGCCATTGACCTGCGGGGTGGGCGGTGCGTCAGGTTGACGCAGGGTCAGGTCTCCGCCGAAACAGTATATTCTGAAAATCCGGTAAGTGTGGCACGGCGCTGGGTCGATGAGGGCGCGGAGATGCTGCACATCGTCAATCTTGACGGGGCGCTCAATCAGAAGGACGCGCTGAATTTGAAGGCCCTCGAAAAGATCCTCTTCGAGGTCAGCATTCCGGTACAATTTGGCGGCGGAGTGCGGACAAAGGATGATGTGCGGCGCCTTGACGAACTTGGCGTAACGCGGATCGTGATCGGGACGACGGCGATTGAGAACCCGGTACTCCTCGAACACATTGTCGGCGAGTACGGCTCGACGGTGGTCGTCGGTATCGATGCGCGTGATGGCAAGGTCGCCCTGCGCGGATGGGAGAAGTTTTCGCAGCTCCACGCAATCGACTTTGCGCAGAAGGTCGCGGAGATGGGGGTCGACCGCATCATCTACACTGATATTGCTCGCGACGGAATGCTCTCGGGGATCAATGTCGAAACGACGCAGGAGATCGCTGAGGCCAGTGGACTCAAGGTCACCGCCTCGGGTGGTGTCGCGACGATCGCAGACATCCTTGCTGTCAGGAAGCTCCAGGGCTTCGGTGTCGACAGTCTGATCATTGGCAAGGCCCTCTATGAAGGAGTATTCACGCTCGGGGACGCACTCGATGCCGCGGAGATGGAAGACGAAGAATCTTAGATCAGACTCCCCCCCGATTTTACAACCTGCCGGATCCTTCTTTTATCAGCCAGGCGGATCACGACGGCGAGCTGCCGGTTGGGCGACACTTGCTTGAACTTGATATCAGGTTCATGTTATTTCATCTGACCTTTGCGACACCTACTTTTATTTTATTCATCCACAGATCATTAAGGATCGCCGGATCACGGAATTACAGCACTACTGAATTACAGAATCAAAAAGATCAGAAGATCAGGGGCAGGAGAGAACGGTAAACAATATGTCAAAATCGCTGGTCATCGTCGAATCGCCATCGAAGGCAAAGACCATCAACAAATATCTCGGCAGCGACTTCAAGGTGCTGGCATCGGTTGGGCACATCAAGGATCTGCCGAAGAAGGGGCTTGGCGTCGACGTTGATAACAACTTTGAGCCAACCTATGAGGTAATGCCGGGCAAGGAGAAAGTGGTCAGAGAGATCCGCGAAGCTGCCAAGCATGCGACGACAATCTACATCGCCACCGACCCTGATCGGGAGGGTGAAGCAATCGGGCGCCATATCGCGGATGTGGTCGAGAGCGGGCGCGGGAAGGAGAAGAGATCCATCTTCCGCGTCATGTTCAACGAGATCACCAAATCCGCAATTCAGGAGGCCTTCAAGCATCCGGGCATCATCAACGAATCGCTTGTCGACGCGCAGCAGGCGCGGCGGGTGCTCGACCGGCTGGTTGGCTATAAGGTAAGCCCGCTACTCTGGGAGAAGGTGCGGCGCGGACTCTCCGCCGGTCGTGTCCAGACGGTGGCAGTGCGGCTGGTCGTCGAGCGCGAACGCGAGATTCAGGCCTTTCTTAAGACGGAATACTGGTCTGTCATCGCCAACCTCTCCGCCAAACTGCCGCCAGCCTTCGATTCACGCCTCTACAAGATCGGCGACAAGACGGTCAAAAGTTCCGGTTTCGACGATGGGGTGAAGAAGAACGAGTTTCACATCGATAACGAGGAGAAGGCCAGAAAGATTCTGACCGATCTGAAGGGAGCGGAATATGTCGTCAGTGAGGTGACGACAAAAGAGAAGAAACGTAATCCGGTCCCACCCTTTATCACGTCGAAACTCCAGCAGGAGGCCTCGCGCAAACTGCGCTTCTCAGCCAAGAAGACAATGCAGATTGCACAGCGCCTCTACGAGGGAATCGAACTTGGCAGCGAGGGCGCGGTGGGACTGATCACGTATATGCGTACAGACTCGACCCGCGTCGCCGACAGCGCGCTTGGAGAGGTTCGCGAATTCATCGGTCACCATTATGGAACGCCATACCTGCCCGAAAAGGCAATCGCCTACCGTTCGAAAAAGGATGCCCAGGACGCGCACGAAGCGATCCGCCCGACGGCGGCCGATCGGACTCCGGATCGGGTTGGCGCCTATCTTGGCAAGGACGAACTCGCCCTCTATCGGCTGATCTGGCAAAGATTCGTCGCCTCGCAAATGATGCCGGCCCTCTTCGATCAGACAACGATCGATATCGGAGCCGGCGCGGGATACACCTTCCGCGCCACCGGTTCGGTAATCAAATTTGACGGCTTCCTTGCCGTCTACGAAGAGGGCAAGGACGAAAAAGATGACGAGGATGAGGAGCGCGCCGCCAAGCTTCCAAAGGTTGTGAAGGGGGAGAAGCTCGGTCTCAATTCGCTCACTCCCAATCAGCACTTCACCGACCCCCCGCCACGCTTCACTGAAGCGACCCTCGTCAAGGCGCTTGAGGAGAAGGGGATCGGGCGGCCCTCAACCTATGCGTCGATCATGAGCGTCATCCAGGATCGCGAATATGTCGAGAAGCTCGAAAACAAGTTTCACCCGACCGAACTCGGCATCATCGTCAACGACCTGCTCGTTCAGAGCTTTGCCGAGCTCTTCAATGTCGAATACACGGCACGGATGGAGGAGGAGCTCGACGAGGTCGAGGATGGCAAGATCAGCTGGACAACGGCGCTGCGCGAATTTTACGATAAATTCACCGTCGACCTGAAAGCGGCCCAGGAGCAGATGCGTGACGTCAAACGCCAGGAGATCATCACCGATGAACTGTGCGAGAAGTGCGCTTCCAGGATGTCGATCAAGTTTGGGCGCTTCGGCCAGTTCCTCGCGTGCACCAACTATCCGGAATGCAAATCGACACGGGACATCGCCAAACCAAAGACGGCGATCACCAACGGCGAGATCAGCCCGGAAGCGGCAGCCGAAAACCCATATGCCAGCGAGACCTGCGAAAAATGCGGTCGGGGGATGTCGCTTAAACGTGGTCGTTTTGGCCAGTTTCTCGCGTGTACAGGCTACCCTGAATGCAAGAATACGCGGAAGATCACGAAGTCTGGTGCGGTGGCTGCACCAATTCTGCTGAATGAGGACTGCCCGGAATGCGGCCAGCAGATGTCGATCCGCCAGGGCCCTTATGGCGAATTCACGGCCTGCTCGACCTATCCTGAATGCAAGCACATCAAGCGGGAGACGACTGGTGTTCCCTGCCCGCGCGAAGGCTGCGCTGGCGAGATTCTCGTCAAGAAATCGAAGCGTGGCAAATATTTTTACGGCTGCTCCGAGTATCCGAAATGTGACAGCGTCTTCTGGGACAAGCCGATCCAGGAGGCCTGCCCGCAGTGCCTCAAGCCCTTCGTCCTTGAAAAATATAACGCGAAGAAGGAAGAGACGACCAGGTACTGCTCGGATGAGGCCTGCGGTTTCCGGAGTATCGATGGCGAGATCGTCATTGCGGCGGCTGTAGCAGGAAAGACGACGGAGTCGCCAAGGGCGGTGAGCACGAGGGCCGGGTTTAAGGCATCGGCCATCAAGGCTGCCCCGGCCAAAAAGGCGCCCGCCAAAAAAGCTCCGGCGAAGTCCCCGGCGACCAAGAAAGCGGCAGCTGAAACATCGCCAGCCAAGCCCGCTAAAAAAGCGCCAGCTAAAAAAGCTACGGCCAAGAAAGCCCCGGCTAAGAAGGCCCCAGCCAAGAAAGCTTCTGCTAAAAAAGCCACGGCCAAAGCTCCGGCGGCAAAGAAGGGCAAGTCGAGCTGAGCGAGTGGATGAGACACGCATTTGCCGCGTGCCTCATCCACTCAGCAGGTGGGCTATCGCGGGAATCGTGAAGCTCCAGTTGTCGTCAGTGCGTGAAGTTTGTGGAGACCCCGTAGTTGATTAAAGCAGGTTTTGTGATTGCCTGCTTTAATCAACTGCGGGGTCTCCACCGTTCGGGTGGTTCCCGGCAGGTTTTAGTTCAAGTTCAAGCGGTGTGGAAGCTACTCCCCTGAAGAGGAGTTGGCATATCTCGTGTCCTGGCGCCAGTTCGCCAGCCGGGAGGCGGAGATCGACCTTGTAGCTGGCAACGCTCGGATCATAGCCGACATAATCCGGAGTCAGCTCCCGGCCGGCAAGTCGAAGCCGGACATTATCGACGTTCGCGGTTAGGTCGAGACCGACGACGAAGATCGTCACGACAGACTTTGGCCCGCTGACTTCAATGTCGGTTCCGTAATCGAAGATATTCCGGAATGAGATGATGGTCGTCGCTGCCGGTACGGGTTCGACAATCTCGACCTCGTACAGTGGTGAACTTTCGTGCGCCGGTTGAATGACGCGCACAGATGTTGTGCCGGGTGAGAGCGTCTCCGGAATCGAAACCTCGAGATACAGCAGTTCGGCAGAGTCTGGAAGGGCTCTTTCGTAGTGTGGGCGAATCTGACCGGCATAGCGAGGGGCGACAACGATGCCGCCAATCTCCACCCGGAGGGTGTTGGTATCGGCCAGTTCCGGATCGACGCCGGAGACGACAAGCGACAGCCAGGCATCATTCCCGGCCAACGGAATTTCGCGAATCAGCGGGTCGTCTGCCCGACCATGGTATTCGATCAATGGAGTCGTGAGTGCGTGCGATAACGATTCAGCTCGGGGTTTTCGCAGCGTCGAGAAGCAGTACATCGTATCGGCGCCATAGATGCTGACGACACGTGCGCCAAGTTCACGGGCAAGTTCCCGGACATCCGCCTCGGGGAAGGTCTCGCCGACCCAGCTGTTTTTTGGCGCAGTCAGGAACGATTCAGCCGTCACACCATTGGTCTGGAAACGAAGCAGCCCCCCCGGTTTGAGGACTCGCCAGGCATCGATCAGCGTCGAACGGATCGCCTCCCGCTCGGGCACGTGCTGGAAGACGAAGATCGAGTAGACGATGTCGAAATACTCGTCTGGCAGAGGGCTGACATCGGCGCCTGTCGTCTCGTAAAAATTGACGTTGTCGAGGTCGGCGAGCCGGGATCGCGCGCGCCTGACCATCTCACCCGAGACATCGGTCGCGCTGACCTCGCCAAAGATCGCCGCAAGCGGGCGCGTCATTCGACCGATCCCGCAGCCGATTTCGAGAAACCGCAGACTCTTCGGCTCCGCGCGCTGCGTCAAAAGCTCGAGTTCGGGCAGTATCCACTGCGCGACCGCTTCGACGCCGGATCGATCGAACTCCTCTTCAGTCTGATCGAGCCGCAGCGTGTTGATGTACCAGCAGGCATTCTCGACCGCCCGAAGGTTCCAATCATCCTTCATCAGCGCCAGACGGTCTTTGACCCCGGAGTCTTTGACTAAATCGTCTTTAATTTGACTCTCCATCGATTTTCCTGAATCCTGTCGTTATGAACCGAATCACCTGCACACTGCGGCTCGTCTTCCTCTTCAGCATAACGCTTTTGCCGGTTCTGCCTGTTCGGGCACAAAGCGGCGAAAAGGCAATCCGCGCTACTCTCCAACGCTACTTTACTACACTAAAGTCAGGGCAATACCAGAAACTGTACGATTCGCTCCCCACATCTTTCCAGAAACAGACGACGCGGGAAGAGATTGCCGGCAATCTTGAACGACTCGGTCAGTTCCTGAAGGTCCAGCGTATGGAGATCGGGAAGATCGAGCAGCATGGAGAATTCGCGGTCGCAGAGACGACCATCTATGGTCTGCTCACCAAACCACTCACCCTCGATGGCACACAGATCAGGCAGGGGCGCGTGACCGCTCAACAATATCTGATCCGTGAAGGTGGGGCGTGGAAGATTGCCTCAACCAGCGAGCGCTCTCTCCGATCATTCCTCAAGGAGCGTCCGGAAGTTGCCAGCCTCTTCCAGCAAAGCCATACCCGCTTTGAACTTTTCAGTCAGGGGACGTGGGTGCGGCTGCCGGGAAGCCGCTAGCGTATGCTTTCGACCGTCTGCTGCCAGGCAAGGCTCTGCCGAAGAATCCGCAACCGTGCCCGCTCTGCCTCCGCAAGTCCGGTGGCATCTCCGCTGAGCAGCTCGATGATCGACTCGAGCAGCGGATGGGCGAAGAGCTTCGCGTGGGTGATAATTGTCGAATAGTAGGCCATCGTCAGCCCTCCCGACCGGCAACGATGGAACGATAAAATATCTGTGACTGGCATCGACTCAACCGGTGCGTGGATCGGCAGTACCGCTCGCGGCACCCCCTGGCGAAAACCATCCCCATCCCGCCAGCCCAGCAACAATATCGAGAGGAGCACACCCTGCTCGCTGATAAAGTCCGGGCTGAAGATGGCGTTCAATTCGGTCGGGGTTGAGAGGCGCGGGCCAAAATTGCCAAACTCAGGATTTATCAGATGGGAATCGTAGACGATACCGACGGCATCTCCGATCGTGACAAACTGGCCGAACGAATAGTCGCTGGCAGTTGGCGCGTGCGGCGTCTCCATCGAATCGAGAACCCGTGCGGCATAGTCGAGATGCGAATTCGACTGGACGATTCTGGCAATCAGCATCGCTACCTGACAACCTTTCCCGGACCGTGAAGTGCCCGTCCCGACTTCTCTCCGGTCGGAAACCTGACATCACCCTGCGCCGCAAGCTGGCGTTCCTTCATCTCCTCCGTCAACGGCCCCATCGAACTG
>JBEIMN010000136.1:0-7330 GCA_040378705.1 Acidobacteriota bacterium | reverse complement strand
TGGGCGCTGGTCGAAGCGATCGCTGAGATATCGACCCCGTCATCGGTCAGTTCGATCCGGACATCAACGTGTGTCAGGGAGAGGGAATGGCAGAGGGGGATCAGTTCTGCCGTGCGCTTTGCGGCCATAATTCCTGCGAGGCGTGCAGTTTCGAGTGGATCGCCCTTGGGGGTGCGCCGTTCGCGGATCGCGACGACAGTCGCTTTTGCAAGACGTACAACACCACGTGCCTCCGCAGTTCTCGCCGTTTGTGGCTTGGCGCTGACGTCGACCATTGTGATGCGACCGTCATCGTCGAGATGGGTCAGCTTGTCGGGTTCCTGCACACTCTCTGATCCTGTCACTGGTCTGGTGGATTCATTCACGGCAACCTCCTCCTCAATTCCAACCTTGCATCCTGAAATTTAAGATAACTATTTGGCCGGGCTGACCGGGCAAGCCGGGCAGTTTTAAGCCGCGTGGTCGGAAATTATCGGCCAAACTCCTGACCAGGCAGCAGTATTGCCTCGACGAGCTCGCCGGCAGCGATGGAAGCACGGTTTTCAGGAACGACCAGCAGGGCATTGGCGCGCATGAATCCAACGAGGTCGCCGGAACCGCTCCATTTGAGGGGTTCGACCTCGGCGCGTCCATTCGAAATGAAAAGTCTCGCCGGCTGGTGACTCCGTCGTGGCGGCGCTCCCTTGACATCGCGTGTTGCAAAAGCCGAAATCCGTGGCAGTTCGATCGCGACCGCAGACTGCAGTTTCTGGAGGGCAGGTCGTGTGAAGAGATGGAAGGCGACGGCCACGGAGACCGGATTGCCGGGAAGTCCGAAGATCAGCTTTCCATTGATCGTGGCAAAGACGGTCGGCTTACCGGGATGCATTGCCACTCGCTCGAAATGAATCTCCGCTCCAAGCTGCCGCAGTGCCGGCTTGACCAGATCGTAATCTCCCATCGAGACGCCACCAGAAAGAATGACGACATCGGCGGTGTCGAGTGCCGTGCCGATGGACCTGACCGTGGCGTCAAAATCGTCACCGACCACCGACGTCGCGACGACCTCGCCATTCGATTCAACCACATAACCAGCCAGTGATGAGGTGTTTGAATCGCGAATCTGCCCCGGTCCGGGGATTGCTGCAACCTCGACCAGTTCGTTTCCGGTTGAGATCAGTGCGACTCGTGGTCGACGCGAAACCACGACCGAAGCGTATCCGAAGGTCGCAAGCACGGCGGCTACTGCCGGAGTGATCCGCTCGCCACTATCGCAGACCAGCGAACCAGACTGGACTTCAAGCCCGCGCGGCGTGATATTTCGGCCTGCTGGAACCGAATTTCGAAGGATGATCGAACCGTCACCAGGTACTTCGATCACCTCAATCCGCTCGACGGCATCGGCTCCGGCCGGCACCGGGGCCCCAGTCATAATCCGAATCGCCTCCCCAGGTTGAATCAGAGCAGCGAAGCAGTCACCCGCCGCAACCTCGCCAACCTCTCTCAGGCGTACCGGACTATCCAAAGTCGCACCAGCGGTCGAAAGGGCAACGAATGCATAACCGTCCATCCGTGCCCGATCGAAAGGCGGCAGGTCGAGGTCGGAGAAGATTCGTGAACGAAGCAAACGCCCGGTCGAATCCGGCAGCGCAACCAGCTCTGACGGAACCTCTCCGGTCTTCTCAATCACTATTGTCAGCGCTTCTTCAATCGACAGCATTATGATTCTGAATGATTCTAATGATTCTGGGAGCTTCCGGGATAAACCCGGTTACCGGATCTTTTAGCGAGACGGTTGATATGGATAAAGATATAAACAGAAAGAGCCGCTCTTTTAAAAGCGGCTCGCAAACTGACTGTGGGACTGAAAATAATGAGTTCGTAATTAAAAATATCAGGAGAGAGAAGATAATGGCGGAGCCGACGGGACTCGAACCCGCGACCTCCGACGTGACAGGCCGGCGTTCTAACCAACTGAACTACGACTCCGCATAATCCTATCTAATCCTGATTGTCAAATACTGAAGTTAAAATTCAGCATTGCAAACCCAGCTAACATATCCAACCAGGTCCCCGTTAGGTAATGTCGGGTTCAACACCCTGCATTCAAGTTACGGAGGTCACGTCCCGAGGTGGATAGGCACGGTGGGACTCGAACCCACAACCTTCACCTTGTAAGGGTGGCCGTCTACCATTGACTGTACGTGCCTGTACCCTTTTTCAAGAAAAGCAAATATACGCACCCAGCATCCTCTTGTCAAGGCTTGAATCCGGGAACCATGGATTTACCACAAAACACTTTCTCCTAAATCTGCTTTTCCTGATTTGACGATGGTTCCGGCCGATACTCTGCTAGGATTTAACCGTGACAACCGGTCAAATTCAACCTGCTTATGGGTGCATAATTATTGATACAGAATTGAAGGAGTGGGAAGATGAGAGAGAAAAGCCGATTACGCCATTCAGCCAGGCCAAAAATCTGGTGCCTGCCGATGCTCATGGCGCTCATGGCGCTCCTGGTGCTGCTGAACGGAACCGGCAAGTCGCAGGTTCTCGATCAGACAGAGACGATCCGTTTCGACACCGATCTTGTCACGATCAACGTCGTAGTCAGTGAACGAAGTGGAGAGCCCGGGGTCGAAAGGCTTCGCGTGGAAGATTTCAACGTCATCGAAGATGGTGTACGGCAAAAGATCGCAAGCTTTTCGACTGCCGGGGTACCATTCAGCCTTGTGCTGCTGATCGACACCTCCGGAAGCACGCGCGACGAGGTCGCGCTGATACGGCAGGCAGCACGCCGGTTCCTGGATGCGCTCCGACCGGCCGACCGCCTGGCGATAGTTCAGTTCAACCGCGAGGTCGAACTGGTCCGGAACCTCACCGACGATCGTGAGCGGCTCGAAAAGGGTCTGAACCAGCTCCAACCCGGCTCCGGCACTTCGTTTTACGACGCGCTGCAATTGACGATCGACGATGTACTTGGAAAGATTGCCGGGCGAAAGGTCGTCATCGCCCTGACCGACGGCGTCGACAGCTTCGGACACCTCACCTACGATCAGATCACACCGGCGGTCGAACAGGCGGGAGCAACCATCTATTTTCTGCAACTCGACACGGAGGCGTTCACCGGGGATGGCTTGCAGCGCGACTGCCACCTTCCAGGCCATTTTGAATTCTCGGCCAAGCAGCTTCGAAAATATCGCGGCGAATACGGCGAAAAAGGCGGGCCGTTCAACGAATCGCACTGCGAACTGAGCCGGATCGAGCGGCTGCAGATCAATCGCCGGCTCTATGAATCCGCCCGACGCGAGCTCCGGACAATCGCTACCCAGACCGGTGGACAGGTATTCCCCGTCACCCGAATCTCCCAACTCGATGAAGCCTACTCACGAATTGCGGCCGAGCTGAAGAGCGTCTATTCGATCGCCTACTATCCAACCAGCGAAAAACACGACGGCCGCTGGCGCCGACTCCAGGTCGAAGTCAGACGCCCCGGCCTTGTCGCACGAACTCGCCCGGGTTACAGGGCCGCCAGCAACTGATCGAGCATCAGTCAGAACAGTAAGGCGAATGGAAATGCCGCTACTTCTGCTTCGCGATCACCAGCGCGGCAAATTTCTTGTAGGCGGCCTCCGGAACTATCTTTTTCGTGACCAACTCATTCTTGGCCTTGTATGGACGCCCCTTCAGGATCTTGTCCGCGAGCGCCTCACCTACCCCGGGAAGCGCAACCAGCTTCTCCCGCTCGCAACTGTTAATGTCGAGCAGTTCCGCCTTCACCGCGGCTGCCCCTTTTGGCGGCGTCTGACCTTCAACCAACCGATGGGTGAGTCCCGACAGCAGCAGCCCGATAACGACAATGCCCGGAATCGACCAGCTTCTCTTCATAAAATATTCTCCCTGTCCGCAGAATGTCGGCGTGAAATAGCTAAGACAACATTGCGTCCGGCAATACCGGGTCGAAGAGTGAAAACTTCTCATCCTCGACCATCGGCCCGGTAACCTGAAAGATCTCCTGCAGCCGCGAATCAGCCCCAAGTGCCCGCCATTGCGACTCGAACTGCGCAAGCGATTCAAACTCGAAGAGTTCGAGATACTCCTGTGCGTCACCGACGATCGAACGCCAGATTCCGAGGAATTTCAGGCCGTGCGATCTGATCAGTGGCAGCGTCCGCTCGGCGAAGACTCGTTCATAGGCGGCGACGTGGTGGGCCCGCAGGCGATATGTGACCTTCAACAGAATCATCTCGATTTATCCCAACGACTTACCATCAGCAAAGATTACCGGCCTCAGGACTTTTCAGACCCCTTTTCGATAAACGTCTCGACCGCTTCGGCAAAGATGTCGATCTCCCGAACCGTGGTATAGACATTCGGGGTGATCCGAAGCCCCTCGAACTCTGCGTGCTTGATCGGGGTGGTGATGATTCGATATTTTTCAAAGAGATGGCCTCCGAGTTTCACCGGATCAACGCCCTGGATATTGAAGAGTGTCAGCCCGCACGACTGGCGCGGATCATAACTGGTCAGGATCCGGACACGCGGATTGACCTCAAGCCGCTTCGCCCAGCGATGGAACAGGAACCGCAACCGGGCCGCCTTGCGCTCCGCGCCAATCCCTTCATAAAAATCGAGTGCCTCATTGATCGCCAAAGCGTTGGCGGAAGGGTGTGTCCCAATCTCCTCGAACTTGCGAATGTTCGCATCGTTCTGCTCCTCGGAGGCCATGAGCGCCCAGAGCTTCGAAATCTTCGACTTCCGCACGTAGAGCATGCCGGTTCCAAACGGCGCCGTCAGCCATTTGTGAAGACTCGTGCCATAGAAATCACAGTCGAGATCCGGCTGCTTGAACGGAAAATGGGCATAGGCGTGTGCGCCATCAACGATCGCCTCGATGCCACGTGAGCGTGCCAGCTGACAGAGCGCCTTCACCGGATAGATCTGACCACTCAGATTCGTGATGTGACAGAAATGCATGACCCGCGTTTTGGGAGTAATGTTTCGGGCAAAGATCTCGACAATCTGCTCCGGTCGCTCGAGCGGCACCGGAATCGAGATCTGCTTCAAGACGATCCCTTCACGTCGCGCCCGCTGACGCCAGGCGGTCAGCATTCGCGGATAGTCCTGGTTGGTCGTCAGAACCTCGTCACCCGCCTTCAGCTCAAGTCCGAGCTGGCAGTTCTCGAGCGACTCACTCGCGTTACGCGTAATCGCGATCTCTTCCGGATCACATCCGAAATTACGCGCCAGCCGCCGTCGCACACTCTCGATTCCCGGATCGAGAACCCGCCACATCGTGTGGGTCGGGGCGTGATTGGAATATTCGAGATATCGCCGCATTGCCTCCTGAACAATTCGTGGCGATGGCGCGACACCACCGTTGTTGAGATTGATCAGCGTCCGATCAACTGTAAAGGCACGCTGGATCTCAAGCCAGAAATCCTCATCCTGGGCCGCCTCTTCAGCCGTCTTGCCTGAAACAAAGCGCACCGCATCGAGCGCATGCGCGATTCCAGTCTCGCTGAAGCCGGCAGCAACCAGGCTGCCGGCTGTTCCGCGCACCGCACCATTCATAAAAGATCTTCTGCTAAACATGGTGATAAACCTCTTTAACCCGGCCTAATCTGGTCTAATCTGGCAACAGTAAGTCAGTCTGGCAAGACAGCTCAACCATTACTCACCAAGCCAACTGCGGCGCAACGCCTTCTGCCCCGGCGTCACCCTCTCCATATCGACGATCTTCCCGTCCTGCAACCGGAGTCCGGCGTGCATGAGCGCGCCGTTGTAGTCAAGCTCCTCTGTCCCCGTCACATATTTCGCAAAAAATCGCTCAAACCTCAGCCCGGAAACCCGGCCGGCAGCGGCGGCAAAATCTTCGTTGGTATAGCCACGTCCCTTCTGATAATACTCCGTGAAAAGCAGCCTCATCACATCGTCGAGACTCTTCCGGTTGCCGGTTGCACCACGGATCTCAAGGTCGAGCAGCATTCCAAGCAGTTCACCCTTGCCATAATAGTTGACGGTGAAACGGCCATAACTCGAGCCGCCACCGTATGTCAGCCAGGTGACCGTACTCGCATCCGAGACTGAAACCCACCGGCGCGCTTCATTTGCCTGCAACTGCTGGATGTTGCCGGAAAGGCCGCGCAGATACTCATCCGCCGTCAGCAGGCCGGCCCGTTTCGCGTGCAGATCGCCGTAGTAGCTCGTGACTCCCTCGGCAACCCAAAGCTCGCGCACATACTGCTCCTGGCTGTAATCGTAGGGAAAGAGACCAGCCGGGCGAATTCGCTTCACATTCCAGGAGTGAAAATGTTCGTGCGAGGTAACCCCAACGACACGCTGCGGATCGGCCGGCATCGTCCCAAGCATGACGTTGGTCGAATTTTCATGCTCGAGCGCTCCACCTCCACGCCCGCCAACGACATAGAGTACCCAATACTCATCATAAGGCAGACCGCCAAACATCTTCCCCTGTGATTCAATGACACGGCTGACGTACTCCTTCAGCTTGACCGAGTTCTCGGGAGTCACCAGCCCCTTTGGATCGATCACGATCTGGATCGGCTTGCCAAGGGCGGTGGTCGTGTACTGATCGAAATCCCCAAGGACGGTCGGAGCATCGACCAACTGGTCGAAATTTCGCGCCTCGTAAACGTGGTTTCCCTTCCCGCGCTTGAGCCCGGTCGCCACCTTCCAGCTCTCTGGTATCTCAAAAGTCAGCGTCGATGGCGTATCGGTCGTATGGCCTGGAACATAGAAGAAAATATTGGTTCCGACAAAAAATCCACGCTGCGGCGTCAGCTCTGCTCCATTGACGGCGAGATTGTTGGCATAGTAGTCATAATCGATCGTCAGCGACTGGCACCCCTCTGTTTCGATCCGATAGGTCTGCTTGTCGATCGCCCGCAGTTGCAGTCGGCGCCCCTGTCCCTGCGCCTGCAGCTTGACCAGGTTCGCGGCGTAGGGGCGGATCGTGTACCAGCCCGGCGTCCACGATGGCAACGAAATGTCGAGTGTCTTCCCCGTCACATTGGTCGCCTCGATCGTCAGGTGAAACAGATGGTTCTGCGCATCCGCGACTTTCATCCGATAGTCGAGACGCGGCCCCGCCTGCGCCATCACTTTCAGATCCAACACACCTGATAAACTCAGAATCGCAACGAATACGAATGGCAGGTAACGACGAAATGCCGATCCAATCTTCATAAATACGCCCTCCAGCGTCCCAGATCCCTGAATGTGCTCCGACAAAAGTTCCTGTCTGATCAGACGAATTATGCCTGGATGAAAACTCAGTCAGAATCAATTATATTTAACGTTTGCCAGTAATTGCCGGTGATAGTACTAC
>JBEIMN010000135.1:0-7364 GCA_040378705.1 Acidobacteriota bacterium | reverse complement strand
CGGTGAAGACGGATTCGAACTCTACTGTGCGCCGTCGGAGAGCGTCCGTCTCTGGGATCTGATCCTCGAGGCCGGGCGGCCATTCGGCATTCTGCCGTGCGGGCTGGCGGCACGCAATACGCTGCGGCTCGAAGCGAAGATGACCCTTTACGGAAACGACATCGACGATCAGATAACCGTCCTCGAGGCCGATCTCGGCTGGATCTGCAAGTTCAGCAAACCCGCGTTCATTGGCCGCGACCGCCTGCTTGAACAGAAAGAGCGCGGACTCACCCGCCGACTCGTCGGCTTTGAGGTTGTCGACAAGGGGATTGCGCGCGACCACTACCCGGTCTTCATCGATGGAAAAGAGGCTGGAATCGTCACTTCGGGCAGTCCGGCCCCATACCTGAAAAAGAATATCGGCCTGGCGCTCCTGCCCATCGAGCATACTGCTGTCGGAACGAGCTTCGAGATCGACGTCCGCGGGCGACGGCTGGGCGCGGTCGTCGTCCCTACCCCGTTCTATAAACGTCAACGATAGTGTCAACAATTGAGATGGGGCAGACTAATAACTTTGCCACTAAATCGACATAGATCGGTAACCAACCGTAACTAAATTGAAAAGCGAGGAAAATATGGCTTCAAATCCTGACAATCTCCACTACACCAAAGACCACGAGTGGATTCTCGTCGAAGGTGACACCGGAACGATCGGCATCACCCATTTCGCACAGAACCAGCTTGGGGATATCGTGCACGTCCAGCTTCCACGAGTTGGAGAGACCTTTGCCTCAAACGATTCGTTCGGGGAGATCGAATCGGTCAAGACCTTCAGCGAGCTCTTCATCCCGGTTGCGGGAGAGGTGATCGAGGTCAACGAGGGACTCAGTGACACTCCGGAACAGGTCAATGCCACACCTTATGATGACGGGTGGATGATCAAAATCAGGATCAGCAACAAGGGTGATCTGGACAAACTGCTCAATGCCGCCGAATACGAGGACTTCATCGCCTGATAAGCGTGGCAGGTATTCGGCCGGGAGGATAAAAAGAGAGATGCGATACATTCCCAATTCGCCCAGTGAGCGCGAACTGATGTTGCGCGAGATGGGCCTTAAATCGGTTGACGAGCTTTTTCGGGGTATCCCCGCAAACCTGCAACTGAAACGTCCGCTTCAAATTCCGGCCGCGCTCTCCGAGAGTGACACACTTGGCTATTTCCGGAAGATGGCGGAAAAGAACGAGACTCCGACAACCGGACGGAAGATGGCGTCGTTCCTTGGCGCAGGGGCCTACAACCACTTCATTCCGACAGTCATCGACACGCTCATTTCCCGTTCCGAGTTTTATACCTCGTACACACCATATCAGCCGGAGATCAGCCAGGGAACGCTTCAGGCAATCTTCGAGTTCCAGACGATGATCTGTGATCTGACCGGGATGGATGTCTCGAACGCCTCGCTTTACGACGGATCGACGGCGACGGCCGAGGCGGTTCTGATGGCGGAGCGGGTGACGGGACGGACAAAGGTCGCGATCGCCGGAAACCTCCACCCGGAGTATATCGAGGTCGTCGACACCTACATCAAAAATGCCGGGATCAGCAAAGTGATCCTGCCGTTCGACGGGCAGAACGGAACGCTGCGGCTCGACTCACTGGCCGATATTGGCGCCGATATTGGCGCGGTAATCGTCCAGTCGCCGAACTTCTTCGGCGGGATCGAGGAGTTGCAGAAGATCGCCGATGCGACACACCGGATTGGCGCGCTCTTTGTCGTGGTCGTTTCGGAAGCGATGAGCCTCGGACTGCTCCAGTCACCCGGACGTGCGGGCGCGGACATCGTCTGTGGCGAGACGCAATCGTTCGGGATTCCGCTCTCCTTTGGTGGATCGTACTGTGGATTCTTCGCGACACGCGAAAAATTCCAGCGTCAGATACCGGGACGGCTCGTCGGGATGGCCCACGACGATCAGGGGCGTTCAGGATTCGTGCTGACGCTCGCGACGCGTGAGCAGCATATTCGTCGCGAGAAGGCGACCTCGAACATCTGCACCAACCAGGGGCTCTACGCGCTGATGTCGACCGTCTACCTCTCGACAATGGGCCGGGCAGGGCTGCGTGAAGCGGCGGAACAGAACCTGCAGAAGGCGCATTACGCGGCGCGCCTGATCTCGGGGATTGCGGGTTACAAGCTGCGCTTCGGGGCAAGCTTCTTCAACGAATTTGTCATCAGCGCGCCACGACCAGCGACAGAGGTGCTGGAGCGGCTCCGTGAACAGGATATCATCGGCGGTCTCGAACTCTCGCGGTTCTTCGGTGGGCGGAATTCGGGAATGGAGAATGAGATTCTGGTCTGCGTAACGGAGACGACGACGCGTCAGGATATCGATCGGCTGGTCTCCGCTCTTGCGGTGATCGGTTCCTGATCGACAATCCGGAGTTGTAATTAACAACGCGGCAACGCGGCAACGCTGTACTGTAACGCTGTAACGCTGTAAAAGAGGATCGAATTGTGATCAAAAAAGCAAGCACTCATATCAACCAGAACGAAGGGCTGATCTTCGAGCGTTCGCGCCCGGGGAAGGTTGGGTATCGGCTGCCGGAACTGGACGTCGAGGCAGTGCCGGTCGAAAGCCTGATCGAGGCCCGCCACCTGCGTGACGACAAGCTCGCCGGACTGCCGGAGGTGAGTGAAGTGGATGTCGTCCGCCATTTCACACGGATTTCGACCTGGAACTATGCCGTCGACCTTGGAATGTATCCGCTCGGCTCGTGCACGATGAAGTACAATCCAAAGCTGAACGAGCGTGTTTCGCGCTTCGAGGGATTCGTGTCCTCACATCCCTACACGCCAGACGAGCTTTCGCAGGGCAACCTTGAGCTGCTGCGCGACCCTGAGCTCTCGCTCGCCGAGATCACAGGCCTGGCGGCAGTAAGCCTCCAGCCGGCGGCCGGTGCGCAGGGTGAGATGACCGGCCTCATGACGATCAGAAAATGCCTTGAATCACGTGGTGACGCGCGAAAATACGTGATCATTCCCGATTCTGCCCACGGCACCAATCCGGCAAGTGCGGCGATCTGCGGCTATCAGGTAAAGACGATCAAATCGGGGCCGGATGGGAGCGTCGATCTCGACAACCTGCGGGCAGTGGTCGACAGTGACGTCGCCGCGCTCATGCTGACCAATCCATCGACGCTGGGAATGTTCGAGGAGAAGATCGAAGAGATCTGTCGGATTGTCCACGAGGCGGGCGGTCTCGTCTATATGGATGGTGCAAACATGAACGCCCTCGTCGGGGTGACGCGTCCGGGCGACATGGGAGTCGATGTCATACACCTCAACCTGCACAAGACGTTCTCGACCCCGCACGGTGGCGGCGGACCGGGAGCCGGGCCGATTGCGGTGACGAAAGAGCTTGAACCGTTCCTTCCCTTCCCGCGCGTCATCGAAGAGACCGCGGCCAATGGAAGCCGAAAACTGCGGCTCGATTATGACCGTCCACACTCCGTTGGACGAGTCCGCGCCTTCCACGGCAACTTCTCGGTACTGGTTCGCGCCCTTTGCTACATTGTAACGCTTGGTCCCGACGGGCTGCGGGAGGCGACAGAGACGGCCGTCCTCAACGCAAACTATATCGCGCATCACCTGAAGGACGATTACGAAATCGCCTATGCCGGAAAGCCGCTCCACGAAGTCGTCTTCACCGACAAGCGGCAGCAGGCCTATGGTGTCCATACGCTCGATATCGCCAAACGGCTGATCGATTACGGCTTTCATCCGATGACCGTCTACTTCCCGCTGATCGTCCCGGGAGCGATCATGATCGAGCCAACCGAGAGCGAGGGGCGTGAGGAGATCGACCTCTTCATCGACGCGCTCAAATCGATCGCCCGTGAAGCGAGGGAGACTCCGGAGCTGGTCAAGATGGCTCCGCACAATACGCGAATCGGGAGACTCGACGAGGCTACTGCCGCCCGCCGACCCATCCTGAGATGGAAACCGGCGGTCTCGACGGCCGGCGCCGCCGGGTAAGTGGCTCCCTGAGGAGCCGGATGGTAAAAACCCAATCGTGGATCGGCAAAGGCTGATGGAGACAGCCGGGTGGCGATGAAATAAATCGCTCTCCCGGCTGTTTCTGTCAGGTCAGATAGCTGTTAAAATGGTCGACTTGAGTAATGAGTTGCAGTCAGATCTGAGCAGTGAGGTCACTTGATGATGAGCCGGATGACACCGTTACACCCCCTTTCGACCGAGATCGCCGAAGAGTTGCGCGACAGGTTTCGCCGTATGCTGGGCCGGCTGGATGAGATTCGCTCGCAGGCGGGCCCCGCCAACACTCCGGGAATCTGGAAGCCGGCGATCGATCTCGGCGAGCTCGAAGACGCGATCCTGGTGCGGATCGACCTGCCGGGGGTGCGACCCGATCAGGTCAAAGTAACGCTCCGCGATCAGATCCTGCGCATCGAGGGCAAAAAAGACCGACCTAACCCTTCCGGCGGGAACAACACTCCCGATGATCGGCCGATTCGGTTCCTCTGCCTCGAACGAAGTTACGGCAATTTCGCCTTCACCCTGACGTTGAAATGGCAGATCGAGACGACTGAGATCTCGGCGCGAATGGCCGACGGGATACTTAGGATCCGCCTGCCAAAGGCCCGCCGATCAGGTCTGGAGCTGATCATTCCGATCAAATCGTGAACGCGGTCCGCGCGCATTGGCACCGCATACATTCTGGCGGGCATTCTGGCGGGCATTCTGGCGGGCAGGCAGTAATCCACGCTAACTTAAAATCGAAACAAATTATGTCAAGTATTCCTGAAACAGAAGACAAGCCGCTGATGAGTGAGACAATCGACGAGCAGTTGAACATTCCGGAACTGCTGCCGGTGCTGCCGCTGCGTGACATCTCGATCTTTCCATTTATGATCGTGCCACTCTTCGTCAGCCGTGAGCGGTCGATTCGGGCCGTCGATCAGGCGCTGGCCGAGAACCGTATGATCATGCTTGCGGCGCAGAGAGACGCCAACAAAGAGGAGCCGGGAACGAACGACCTCTATGATATCGGAACGGTCGCGATCATCATGCGTATGCTGAAGCTGCCGGATGGTCGAATCCGGATCCTCGTTCAGGGAATCAGCCGGGCGCGCATCAGCTACCTCGAAGACCATCAGGGTTATATGCAGGCGCGAGTCGAGGAGCTGAAGGAGATTCAGCCCGAGAAGACGCTCGAGCTTGAGGCACTGACACGCAACATCCGTTCGGCGCTCGACAAGGCGGTCGCACTTGGCAAAAACATCTCACCCGAGGTCATGTCGATCGTCTCAACGGTCGAGGATCCGGCGCGGCTGGCCGACCTTGCCGCGTCCAATCTCGAGTTGAAGGTGGAGGACGCGCAGTCTGTCCTCGAGACGATCGAGGTGCTGCCGCGTCTTCACCGCGTCAACGAACTGATGGCCAAGGAGATCGAGGTTCTGACCGTCCAGCAGGAGATCAATACCCAGGCCAAGGGGGAGATCGACCGCTCGCAGCGTGAATTCTATCTGCGCCAGCAATTGAAAGCGATCCAGCAGGAGCTCGGCGAGGGGAACGAACTGGCGGAAGATATCGCACAGTACCGTGAGAAGGCGGCAAAGGCGAAGATGCCGAAAGCGGTCGAGGAAGAGGTTGACCGCCAACTCAAGAAGCTCGAGCGGATGCATCCCGACGCGGCTGAGACGGCAACCCTCCGCAACTGGCTCGACATCATGGTCGCTCTCCCGTGGTCGAAGGCATCGAAGGAGAATCTTGACCTGAAGAAGGCACAGGAGATTCTCGATCACGATCATTATGGGCTGGAGAAGGTCAAGGAGCGAATCCTCGAAGCGCTCGCCGTCCGTAAGATCAAGGAGAAGCCGAAAGGCTCTATCCTCTGTCTGGTTGGGCCTCCGGGTGTCGGAAAGACATCGCTCGGCCGCTCGATCGCCCACGCCGTCAACCGCAAATTCGTCCGGCTCAGCCTTGGCGGAGTCCACGATGAGGCGGAGATCCGCGGCCATCGCCGAACCTATGTCGGCGCCATGGCCGGCCGCGTCATCCAGTCGATTCAGCAGGCCGGAACCAACAACCCGCTGATCATGCTCGACGAGATCGACAAGGTCAGCTCTGACTTTCGCGGCGATCCGTCCTCGGCGCTGCTCGAAGTGCTCGACCCGGAACAGAATAACTCATTTCGCGACAACTACCTTGGAGTTCCCTTCGACCTTTCGAACGTCATGTTCATGACGACGGCCAATGTGCTCGATACGATCCAGCCGGCGCTGCGCGACCGCATGGAGATCATCCGCCTCTCCGGTTACACGGAAGAGGAGAAGCTCCAGATCACGATTCGCCACATCCTGCCGAAGCAGATGGACGAGACGGGCATCAAACCTGAGCAGTTGAAATTGACCGAGGGGGCGATCAGGGACATCATCGTCAAATATACGCGTGAATCGGGGCTGCGCCAGCTCGAACGCGAGATTGCAAACATCTGTCGAAAGATCGCACGGCGAGTCGCCGACGGCAATAGTGGCCTGGTCGAAGTGACGAGTGACAATTTGCGCGATTTTCTCGGAGTGGCCAAGATTGAACCGGATGCCATGCTCCGCAATGACGAGGTCGGGGTGGCGACCGGACTTGCGGTAACCGCGACCGGTGGCGACATCCTCTTCATCGAAGCGATCACGATGAAGGGTAAGGGGCTGCTTCAACTGACCGGCCAGCTTGGAGACGTTATGCGGGAATCGGCCCAGGCCGCCTTCTCGTACGCAAGGTCGCGTGCCCGTGAACTTGGAATCGATGAGGAGATCTTCAACCGGACCGATATCCATATCCACATTCCGGAGGGGGCAATTCCGAAAGATGGCCCCTCCGCTGGCATCACCATGGCGACGGCCCTCGTCTCTGCCCTCTCCAATCGACCTGTGCGTAAGAATATCGCCATGACCGGCGAGATCACCCTTCGTGGCGAGGTTCTGCCGATCGGGGGAGTGAAGGAGAAGGTTCTCGCCGCCTACCGCGCCCAGATCAAGAAGGTCATACTTCCGCACCAGAATCGCAAGGATATGGAGGATGTTCCGCAGGAACCACAGCGGGAGATGGAGTTCGTCTTCGTCGATAATGTCCAGCAGGTCTTTCAGGAGGCATTGCTCCCGGCGCTGGTTGCTCCGGAACCAGTGCCCCTGCCCACACCCGAGCTTAAACCAACACCTGAGGCCACGCCCGGGCCCACAGCCGAATCTGGCTCCGAATCTGAAATAACGACTCCCGCCACCACCGAAACGCCCCTCAAAAAGAGGGGCAGAACCGGGAAAGCCTGATAACTCACCGCCCCATTTCTTGCCAGACAGTGTGGTGAGAAAT
>JBEIMN010000134.1:0-7371 GCA_040378705.1 Acidobacteriota bacterium | reverse complement strand
TGCCACGCTCTGCCGCAATCTGGCCCCGTTGCCAGATTCCGCCGCCCAGGCCGCGCAACTCCTCCTCGACCGCCTTCGGCTCAATCATCTCGATCATTACGATGTTCGACGCCAGGTTATCGCGCTTGTCAGACACCGCGACATCCCGGTCAACTGGAACACCGAAAACCGCGCCGATCGTGCAGCCGGCGCCTCCAACGGAGACTACCGTCGCCTCGCTGTCGCCGTCGAACCGGCGCTCCTCGCGAGGGTCGAAATGGCCGCGGTTCGGAATCGGGACGCTGGAGCTGCCGCTGCGGTTGAACGGTTTCTGGCACGCGTTCGATCGCTCGATATCGAAACCTCACCACCAGCCCCACTCCTCCTCGGACGCCACGTCCTCGCGCTTGGCATCCCTCCCGGTCCCGAAGTCGGTCGAATTACACGCGCTGTTTACCAGCTGCAACTCGATGATGAGGTGTTGATTCTCGACCAGGCGATCGCCGCCGCCGTCAGGATCGCCGCTTTGACGGTCTGATTCCGGGCTGGGGAGATTGATCAGGCAATTGAACTTGCCGCTTAAAATTCGGGTCAAAATTCGGGTCAGGCCTGATTGGCTGTTTCCTGACCTGTCGCAAAATTCCGGAGAAGTCGAAGCCCGGCAGACTGGCTCTTTTCGGGATGGAATTGAACCCCGATCACTGAGCCACGCCCGCAGATCGACGCATACTTGATCCCGTAATCGGTCTCCCCGATGACGCAGTCCTGATCGGTCGGCTCGACGTAGAAAGAGTGGACGAAATAGAAGAACGAGTTGTCCGGCAGGTCGTGAAATAGTGGGTGGTTTGGCTGGCGAAGATGGACCTGATTCCAGCCGATATGGGGGACGTGAAGACCCTCTGGGAACCTTACGACTCGCCCGGGCATGAGTCCAAGTCCGCGATGGATGCCAAATTCGTGCCCCTCCTCGAACATCATCTGGAGCCCAACACAGAGTCCGAGGATCGGTTTACCGGCTCCGGCTGCCTCGATGACAAGCTGATCGAACCCACGGCTTCGCAGCCCATCCATACAGGCAGCAAAGGCTCCGACGCCGGGCAATACCAGTTTGTCAGCAGTCCGAAGAGTCGCTTCGTCATCGGTGACGATGGCCGAGATCCCCTGGGTGGTGAATGCCTTCTCGACACTCCGCAGGTTTCCAACTCCATAATCGATAATTGCGATGGTCATGATCAGTTACCGCTCAGAGTCCCTTTCGTCGAGAGGACACCCTCGATCCGTGCGTCGATCCTGACCGCCTGGGAGAGGGCACGAGTCGCCGCTTTGAAGACCGATTCGAGGATATGATGCTGGTTACGGCCATAGAAGACCTCGAGGTGGAGGTTGCAACGGCAGTGTTCGGCAAAGGAGTGCCAGAAATGCTCTGCCAGCTCGACCGAGAAGTTCCCGACCTTTTCGCGTTTCTCTTCGACACGATAGACAAGATACGTTCGTCCCGATAAATCGACGACCGCACGGGCAAGGGTCTCATCCATTGGAACGTAGGCGTGACCGTACCGCGCAATCCCCTTCTTGTCTCCAAGCGCGCTGGAGAAGGCCTGACCGAGGCAGATGGCGATGTCCTCGACCGTATGATGGTCGTCGATTTCGAGATCGCCCTTGCAGGTCACCTTCAGATCGAAGAGTCCGTGGCGCGCGAAGAGGTCGAGCATGTGGTCGAGGAAGCCGATCCCGGTGCTGATCGCACTCGTTCCCGTTCCGTCAAGGTCGAGCGTGACGTGGATCGAGGTCTCCCTCGTCTGGCGTTCAATTTCAGCGTAACGTTTCATTAGTTTTGTCAGGAATTTTGCCGGGATTTGTCGCCCGCGGCTATTGAAAAATCTCGCGCAGCGCGGCGATGAGATCTCTGTTTTCATCCGGTGTGCCGACACTTATCCGGACATAGTTTGAGAGCAGGGGAGCTTTGCTGATATCACGAATCAGAAAGCCGCGCTCGTGGAGTGCAGTGAAGAGGCGCGCCGGCGGAATCGAGGTCTCGACGATGAAGAAGTTGGCCGCCGAGGGGATAGGCCGGAGGCCGGTAATCAGCGCCAGTTCAGTTTCCATCCGATCCCGCTCCTCGGCCATGGCGACGACGAGCGGCTGCAACGCTTCGCGCCGTTCGAGAGTCACCTCGGCGGCGATCATCGAAATCAGGTTGAGGCTGTAGGGCATCTTCGCCTTGTTGAATTCACTGATCAGCGCAGGTGAAGCAAGGCAGTATCCGACGCGCAGTCCGCCCATGGCCATCGCCTTCGAAAAGGTCCGGAGAATGACCAGATTTTGGTGCGTCGCCAGCAGTGGCGCGAAGTCCTCGCCACCGATTTCAACGTAGGCCTGATCGACGACTACCAGCCCGGGTGTGATCTCGAGCAGCCCGATAAGCTGGTCACGGCTGATCGTGCATCCGGTCGGATTGTTCGGTGAGCAGATGATCGTCAGCGCGGCGCACTGTTCGGAGGTCGCCCTGATTATCTCCGGAAGATCGAACTGGAATGATGGCGTCAGTGGAACGGCAGCCACCCGGCCACCAGCAACGGTTACCACCTGACGGTAGACGGAGAAGGTCGGCTCCGGCAGCACGACCACCTTGCCCTTTTCGATCGTGGCGTGGACGACCGATTGAATCATCTCGTTCGAGCCGTTGCCGGCCATGATTCCGTCTTCGCGCCAGCCGGTGTAGGCGGCGAGTTTCCGGAGCAGTTCCGTCGGGACAAAGTCGGGATAGCGTGCCCAGTCGGTCTCCATTGCCCGGCGCATTACCTCCTCTTTGATCGAGGATGGCATTCCGAACGGATTCTCGTTCTGGTTGATCTTGACCGGCGCATCGAGCGGGGCGAGCGTGTAGGCGCTGATCGCCCGAACCTCTGCCTTTACATTGTCGAGTGGTGAGCTCATATCATTATTCGTAACGGATTGTTGCGGCGCGTGCGTGGGCCTCGAAGCCTTCAGCGAGGGCCAGCCGCTCGATTGAGTGCGCGGTTCTCATCAGTTCCTCGCGGGTGTAGCGAACGATGCTTGTCCGTTTGAGGAAGTCATAGACCCCGAGCGCAGAGGAGAAGCGCGCCGTTCCACTGGTTGGAAGCACGTGATTAGTGCCGGCGAAGTAGTCACCGACAGACTCTGGCGAATAGGCGCCGATGAAGATCGCGCCGGCATTCAGGATGCGTCGCGCCATCGCATCGCTGTCGGCGGTGATCACTTCAACGTGTTCCGGCGCCAGTCGGTTGACCAGCGAACAACCCTCTTCGAGCGAATCGACGACGATCAGCGCACCATAGTCGGCAAGCGACTTTTCGATGATTGCCACTCGCGAGAGCGTTCGCGACTGGACGATCAGTTCTTCACGAACCGCTTCGGCCAGACTTGGGCTGTCGGTGATCAGAATCGCCGCCGCATCTTCCGAATGTTCCGCCTGTGAGAGCAGATCGGCGGCAACGAAGTCGGCGCGCGCCGTTCCATCTGCAACCACGACTATCTCGCTCGGCCCGGCAATCGAATCGATGTCGACCGCGCCATAGACCAGTTTCTTTGCTGCCGCGACATACTGATTTCCCGGGCCGACGATCTTGTCGACGCGCGGGATGGTCTCTGTCCCGCAGGCCAGCGCGGCCACCGCCTGCGCTCCACCGATGAGATAGACTTCGAACAGTTCCAGCTCGCGCAGCACCGCGGCGATCACCGGATTCTGCGCAAACTGCGCCGGGGGCGTGACGACAACGATCCGCTCGACCCCGGCCACCTGCGCCGGTATCGCATTCATCATCACCGTTGACGGATAGGCCGCGCTGCCACCCGGAACATAGAGCCCGACAATTCCGAGCGGACGGATTCGCTGCCCCAGTCGCACCCCGTTGGCCATCTCGACTTCCCAGTCGCGGTTGAGCTGCTTCTCGTGATAGTAGCGGATGTTGGAGATCGCCTCGCGCATCGCGGCAAGCAACTCGTCATCGACCTGCGCCGCAAGCTCTTCAATCGTCTCCCGACTCGCCCGAAGTGTCGAGGGAAGATGGTGCACCTGATCGAAACGCGCCGTGTACTCGATCAGCGCCGCGTCTCCGCGCGCGGTCACGTCGCGGACGATCGACTCAGTCCGCGCCATCACCTCGGCGTTGAGGCCAATGTGGCGGCTAAGTATTCGCTGCAACTTATCGCTCTTTTCAGGATGAGCGGTATCGACGGTAATTATTTCGATCATAGAGTTTCGTGGGAGAAAATTCGGCCATGATCCCGATGTCGGTCGTCCGATCAATGGCTCATCGAACAGTTTATTTCACTGGCCATTTGCTTCACTGGCCGTTCAATTCTCTCGTCAGAGCTTCGATCATGCGACTGACACGCCCAGTTTTCAAATGGAAACTGGCCCGATTGACGATCAGCCGGGCAGTCGATTCAGTGATCACGTCGATGACCTCGAGACCGTTCTCCTGAAGAGTCCGCCCGGTCTCGACCAGGTCGACGATCCGATCCGAGAGGCCAAGCAGCGGCGCCAGCTCCACCGAGCCGGAGAGCGGGATGACCTCGATCGGTACACCACGCTCGTGAAAATAGGTTGTGGCGATCCTTGGATATTTGGTTGCAACGCGGACTGTCGCCATCAGGTTGTAGTCCGCTCCGAGAACCTCGCGTCTCCCCGCGACCGCGATCCGGCACCGCCCAAGCCGGAGGTCGAGCGGTTCGTGGACATCCGCGCCAGATTCGAGCAGGACGTCACGGCCACAGATCCCGGCGTCGGCGACTCCATATTCGACATAGGTTGGAACATCGCCCGGTTTGACGAAGACGAAATTGTAGTCTCCATCCCGCGAGCTGATGAGCAGTTTTCGTGAGTTACGTTCCTCTTCATCGACCAGGATGCCGGCCCGCGCGAAGAGCGCCAGCGACTCATCCTGCATCCGCCCCTTTGAGAGGGCGATCGTCAAACGATCGTGGTTACTGGTCTGCACCGATCTTCACCTTCTTGTTCTGATTACGGAGTTCCCGGGCGCGACTGAAGGTCTCCGCCAACTGACCCTGATAGTCGACACTTTCCGGCAGTTCGACCGACTGCCACGGCTGATCATGATTCTGATTGGCGAGCGCACCGGCAAGTCCGTCAAGCGAGAGCGAGAATCCGACCGCCGGCTCGGCGGCACCGAAATTGCCGATGAGCCGATCATAGCGACCACCGCTGCCAATCTCTGTTCCCCATTCCGGGACGTATATCCGAAAGGTCAGGCCGGTGTAGTAGTCAAGGTTGGCGGCTTCGCCAAGGTCGATCGCAAACGCTTCGGTGAGGCCAAGGCGCTGCAACGCGGAGTGGATCTCTTTCAGATGTGAGACGGAACCCCGCGACTGTTCGTTGATCAGCAGTTTCTCGGCCTCGATGAGCGACTCTTCACCACCCGGGAGCTGGATTAGTCTGCAGAAACCGTGCCGCCGGTCGGTTTCGATCCCAGGCGCGACGGTTTCGAGAAAACGGTCGAGATTCTGGCTGTCGCGCCGATCGAGCAACTCCCGGAGCCGCGATTTTTGAGATTGATCGAGGCCAAGATGGGTCGCAATCCCATTGAAGAAGTCGACGTGCGAGAGCGTAATCCGAAAATTGTTCAGTCCAAGCGTCGTCAGGACTTCAGTCGCGATCAGCAGCACTTCAAGGTCAGCGGCGATGCCCGATTGACCGATATGCTCAATCCCGAGCTGGTGGAATTCACGCGCCGCACGCTGCGTTGGTTCGTCGTAACGGAATACTTCACCCGAATAGCAGAGCCGAATCGGCCGCGGCTTACGGGTAAAGCGCGTCGCGACAGTTCGCGCAACCAGCGAGGTCAGCTCGGGCCGAAGCGCCAGCAGCGAGCCGTCACGATCGACGAATCGATAGGTGCGTTCCGCCTTCTCAGCCCCCATCCCGCGTGAAAAGAGGTCCTGATAATCGAACATCGGCAGGATAATCTCGTCGTACGACCAGCCATTGAATACCGTCAATGCAGTCGCTTCGACATACCTGCGCCGTCGCACCTCTTCGTCGAAGAAGTACTGGACACCAGATGGAATTTTGGTCAGTGATGACATAAATGTTTCTGTCGGAAGCGCGTCGATCAGACGACGATGCGCCCGCGGTTATCGACCTCGACCTCTCTTGCCACCGCGCTCACGCCACGCGAGGCCATGCGCGCAATCATTATTCGACCCGTCTCCTGCCGATCGGCGGAGTCGCCAAGTGTCAGCGCGATGAGCGTCGATCCGGCACCGCTGATGGCCACGCCGAGCAGTCCCGGACAGGTCTCTGTCTGGTCGTTGAGCGCGAGCACCTCTTCCAGTCCCGGGGCGAGCGGGGCGCGATAGGGCTGGTGGAGACGATCGCGCAGCGCCTCATTGATCAACGAAAACTCTCGTTCGGCAATCGCCGCCTGGAGCAGTGCCCCGCGCTGCAGATTGAATATCGCGTCCGGCCGGGTCACCATTCTCGGCAATACCGATCTCATCTTCGCCGTCTCCAGCTCGATCTCCGGAATGCAGACGACTATTCCTATCTCCTCCGGCCACTGGCGCCGGACGGTTATCAGTGACCGCCGTTCGGTTCCTGAAAAGTCTGTATATTCCTTGACGACAGCAATCACCATGCCGCCGAGCGTGCTTGGCGCGAGATTGTCTCCGTGCCCCTCGAAGTGGAGCGCATAGTCGAAAAAGTCCTGCTGGCTCAGCTTGTCGCCGGTCAATGCCTCATAGGCGGAGAGCCCGGCGATGATCGCCGAACTGCTGCTGCCGAGACCGCGCGAGAGCGGAATCTGGCTGTCGACACGGAGCGTTGCCCCGGGCAGCGTCTGCTTTCGCTGCTGCGCGGCAAAGAGGGCGGCGCGGATGATCAGGTTCGAATCATCACGCGGTACCTTGTCGGCGCCCTCGCCGCTTGGAATGATCTGAAATGGCCCGCCAGTCGGTTCGACCTCGACGCGCAGATAGAGTGATAACGCAAGCCCGCACGTGTCGAAACTGGCCCCCAGATTCGACGTCGATGCTGGAACGATGATTTCAGTCTTTGCCATGCTGCTCGAAACTCTTTCCGGTCCCGGACTGGTTGCCGGGTTTTGTTGCCAGCCGTGTCAGGTGCCAAGATAGCGCGCATAGAGTGAACGCGCGACCCCGGGGTCCTCTGTCCCCTTGATGAGACACCGGGCATCGGGAAAGATGGTCATCTCGATCTCCCCGATCCTGAATTTCAACAAATACGCATTGTAACTCACTTCGCCGACATTTCGCAGTTGATCCGCCAGTTCCGGCAGATCAATTACCGGCTTCTCTGGCCAATTGTCGGTATCAGACTGCCCGGAAGGGCTGGCCAATGTTGGAGGTGCCAATGTTGGAGGTGCCAAT
>JBEIMN010000133.1:0-7377 GCA_040378705.1 Acidobacteriota bacterium | reverse complement strand
TGACTCCATCCCCTTCCACCTCTCTTTGGTGAATTACACCTGAAAAACTATCGGTAATAGCGCAGCAACCACTCAGCGATGCAAGCAGGCTTGGAGCTCTTCTCGAGCTCAATCGTCACACTCCACGTCGCCTGCCATCCCCCATCGACCGGTTCGAGCGCCCTGAGCACAACTCGCGGTCGAATTCGAGCCCCCGCCCTCACCGGTGAGATGAACCGAACTCGATCTAATCCGTAATTAACGACCAATGCCAGTGGCATCGCCATCCGAATGGCCCCGGCCATCATCGACGAAAGTAACGAAAGGGTCAGAAAGCCGTGCGCGATCGTCCCGCCAAATGGGGACTCCTTCTCCGCCCTCTCCACGTCGAGGTGAATCCACTGACGATCGCCGGTCGCTTCCGCAAACATCAGGATCTTATCCTGGTCGACCAAACACCACTCGCCAATCGCCACCTCCTGACCAATCTCCCGCTCCAACTCTTCAAATGAGCCAATTTCACGGATCGTCATCACTGCTCCTTTTCGAGACTATAACCGGACACAGAACTATAAAAATAGCATTGACCAGACTCAGGAAAAAGACGTTTGACAGCAACTCTTTCGATGTGTACGCTTCAATTTAACTAATTTCAATGCTTCAGCTTATTTAACTGGAATCAGGGGTAATCAGGAAGAATCAGAGGAGAATCATATGAGACAGGCTTTCCGATTGTTCACTCTGCTGGTTGCGCTGCTCGGGTGCAGCACATTGGCTGGCGCACAGGGTTCGCCGGTAGCGGGTGAGTGGGAGATCAACATGAATACGCCCGGCGGAGTCCGCACTTTCAAGGCGCTATTCAATATCGACGGGGAGAAGCTGACCGGTGAGGTCAGGCGACCAACCGGCAATGTCCCGCTCAAGGGAACCGTCAGGGGCGGGTCGATCGAGTTCTCGTACACCATCGGCTATCAGGGCAACGACGTAGAGATAACCATGGCCGGCAAACTCGATGGCGATGGCGCCGCCGGATCTGTCAGCTTCAATGGCAATCCCGCCGAAGAGTGGAATGGCCGCCGGCTGGCAGGTTCCGCCGCTCCTTCGGCTTCATCGCCCTCTGGCTCACCTTCTGCTGGCACTTCCAGTTCGATGGACATCTCTGGTACCTGGGATTTTGAGGTCACGACCGCGCAGGGCTCTGGCCAGCCTACCTTCACCTTTAAACAAAATGGTGAATCGATCACCGGGAAGTACCAGGGCATGCTTGGCGATGCGCCACTGACCGGTCGACTCTCCGGCAACCGGATCGAGTTCTCTTTTAAGGTCAGCGGTCAGATCGAGGGAACCATCAGCTACACCGGCACCACCGATGGCAAGACCATGCAGGGCAAGGTCGTGCTGGCCGGTCTGGGCGAGGGAACCTTTACCGGACGCCGAAAGTAGGCAATTCCGTCTAAGCCTGAAGCGACTGTCCGGCTGGCATTACCTGCCTGTCGGCTCTTTCGATTCACCAACAACGAGTAATTACGAATATTCATTACAACGGAGGTATTTGAGGGACATGAAATCAACACTTCGCACAATGCTGCTCGGTTCGGCAGTCGTCGTCATCTTTGTCGCCGGAATGGTGATCGGCCAGAACAAGTTCGGCCAGCCCAAGTCAGTGATCCACGTCGTGACGCTGAAATGGAAAGCCGATTCAACTCCGGAGCAGCGCCAGAAAGCGATTGATGGCGTGAAAACGATGGCCGCCCAGATCCCAGGCATCAAAAACGTCTGGTTAAAGACGCTCAAGGTCCAGGGTCCAAGCGCCCAGATGGTTTTCGACTCAGCCTTTGTCATGGAGTTTGCCGACGAGGCAGCATTCAAAGCCTATGGCGATCAGGCCGCGCACAAGAAGTGGGAAGAGATCTATCTCCCACTCCGTGACTCCAGCCGCACCCACGACATTACCAACTGACAACCAGCCGGCGTCAATCGGACAGTCGCGGTGGTGGCCGGAGAATCGGCCGCCACCGCAATTGTCCAATTCCCCGCCTGGATCGAATTATGAATTCAGAGACTGAACGAGAGGCTGAAGCCGACTGCCAGATAAGTGAGTCGGGTCCGTTCGGGCGTGTATTTCGGGCCTTCAGGTATCGCGACTTCCGACTGCTCTGGTTCGGCGCCTTCACCTCCAGCTCGGGCACCTGGCTGCAGGATACAGCACTCAACTGGTTGCTGCTTCAACTGACGAACGATGCATTCTACCTTGGACTCAACGCCTTCCTGGGCACCGCGCCAATCCTGCTGCTGACGCTTTTTGGCGGGGTCCTCGCCGACCGGATCGACCGACGAAGGATACTTATCACCTCACAGTGGCTGCAGCTTGCATTCGCGCTGGTTCTATCACTGCTTGCCTTTCTCAATCCGCCATCCACAATACTTGTCACCTCTGCGCTCGCGATATCGTTTCTGACCGGCTGTGTCCAGGCTTTCGGCGGCCCCGCCTACCAATCACTCATTCCGATGCTCGTCGACAAGAAGGATCTTCCGAACGCGATTGCTCTCAATTCGATCCAGTTTCAACTGGCGCGCGTCGTCGGTGCGACAACGGCCAGCCTGCCATTTGTCATCTTCGCTGATCAGATGGTCGCGGCGTCCGTCAGTTTCGGTCTGAATGGCGTGACGTTCATTGCCGTGATCATCTCGCTTAAGTCATTGAGTGTATGTCACATCCCACGTGCTGCCGGTGGAGATATGCGAAGTCAGATGCGCGAGGGGCTCAATTTCGTCTGGCGGCGGGAGGGGCTGCGGTCGCTGACTTTCCTTGCCTTTGCCAGCACGTTTCTCGGGCTTCAGATCACGACTTTTCTGGCAGTCTTCGCTCGCGACATATTTCTGACCGGGGCAAAGGGCAACTCAATCCTTGCGGCAATCTCTGGTGCGGGCGCGGTGACCGGCGCCCTGATCGTCGCCGCAACCGGCAATATCAGAAAAAAGGGCCGCTACACGTTAGTCGTCCAGATTGGGTTCGGGCTGTCGATCGTCGCCTTCACTCTTGCTCCCTCAGTCTGGCTGGCCTATCCAATCCTGTTCATTGCCAGTATTTTTATGATGTGCGTCTTCTCGCTCATCACGTCACTCGTCCAGCTTCTGGTGACTGACGAGATGCGTGGCCGTGTCATCAGCATCTTCGTCGTCGCATTTCGGGGCGGTATGCCACTTGGCAGCCTCATTACAGGCTTTCTTGCCCATCGGCTGCCGCTGGCCCACATCATTATGACCGAGGGACTTCTGCTGAGTCTGATTGCCACGATATTTCTGTTGTCGAAGTCACAGGTCAACGAGCATTAACAATTTCGTCTCCGACCCCTGAGCCTGCCGCGGAGATGATCCACGACAATGGCTTGGCACCGGCAGAATGTGCGGAATGAGTTGGATCGAGGGCATAGACCTTGATGAAAAAATTGCGGTCTCCAATCCGAACTTCCCGGTCAGTCGCCCCAAAAACCCTGACCAACTGGTAATGCAGATCTATCCAGCCACCTAGTGACTGATAAAAATCCTCCCCAAAGCGCTCACTTCCAAATTCTCGCATCGGTCGATTGACGACAAATACATAACCGACGCGGAGACTCTCAATCGTCATGATTGCCGCCGCTTCATCCTCTGCACTCATTAACCCCGGGATCATGATCTGGTGGCGAAGCGGGTATCTGCGCCCGGTCAGAAAGGCCAGTTCGCTTCCCTCCGGCAATACGATGATCGGGTCGCCAGGAAGGGTGTGCGTGGTAATGAAATCGAGCGTCTCACGCAGAACCGGCCCGGTCGAATTCGGCGCCATGAAGTGCCCTCGCGCTGTCTGTATTTCAACCGAGTAGAGACGGTGATAGCGCACCGCGTAGATTGCAGTCGTAGCCGCCATCACCACCAGCAGCGCCCCGACCGCGAGGCGCCGGACACGCCATCCCGCCATCCCCTGCCGCTCCGCCCATTCAGGCAGCACTCTGACCAGCAGCCAGACAAAGATGATGAGCGAGGTTGGCAGAAAGAAGCTGCCAAACGCACCACCACTCGGAACACGGAGCGCAACCCGCCCAAGAACTGCCAGGCTATACGCGGCAATCGGCAACAACAGCGCCACTTCCTTATTCAAAGCCGCACGCCGCCAGGCATAGACCAGAACGATCGCCAAAAGGGGTGGCAGAAAGCGCAGCGGACTGCCATCCCACTGACCACCGGCAATTATTCGCGTCACGACAATAGTCGATATCGAGAGGATGAGCCCGATGCGGATATCGGCTCTTCGCAGTATCCGTCGATCGGCCACCACCAGAATCAAGCCCGCAACCAGCGCCAGAACCGCACCTCCCCCAGCCATTTGAAGCAGCGACAAGAGCGGTCGATCAAGCCCTGTCCGATGGGCATTGTAATGAATCATCGACTCTGGCAGGTGTGTGTAGATGAGGTGACACTCCTCGATCATCATCTTCCATCCCAGGCGATGGAGGAAGTAACCATAGACTGGCAGCGCAATCAATGCCACCGGGACCCCGAAAATGGAGAGATCGCGAAACATCGTCCGCGCCCCCCGGCGTCGCGCGACAACAACGATCGCCGCTGCCACCGAGACTGCGGCCGCGAGGGCAAACTCCTGCTTTGTCACCGCGGCCAATCCTGTCAGTACCCCCGCGAGGCAAAGATCGATGCCCCGCTCCATCTCAACGTAACGCAACGCAAACCAGAGGCTTCCAAGCGAGAAAGCAACCCCATACAGTGCCGCATACGCATAGGGCGAAATCATGTTTCCAGTCGGTTTGAAAACGCAGAAAAGTATCACCGCCGCTGCCGCCAGACCAGCCTCCCTCCGGCCCAGTATCCGCCTCGCTACCGACCAGATCAGCAAAACGATCAGCAACGATCCGACCACTCCACTCACCTGCAACACGGCCAGATCGATACCCCAGATCCTGTAAAGCAGCGACTTGAAGTAGGGTGCGAATGGTGGATAGAGGTAATGGATGTCACGATAGAGCGTCTCACCTTCCAGCAAACGGCGTGGCAGGTCGAGTTCACGCCCGCTGTCGGCAATCGGTGACATCCAGCGCCGCCACGAAACACCCAGCAGCAGCCCGTAATAACAGATCAGTAACGCCATTACCGGCACTCGACCAATCACCCGGAGACCGAATGATGCCATCTGTTTGCCACAAACTTTCGCGTGCGTTAGCATAGTCTTTCAGTGATCAACAATCGCTCGATCGATACGGGAATAATAAGGAATCGTAAATATGAAAAAAGTTTTGATCGCCAGTGATCACGCCGGCTTTGCCGGCAAGGAAAATATCAAGAAAATCCTCGACCAGATGGGAATCGGGTACCTGGATCTTGGCCCCGGCTCCGAAACATCCGTCGATTATCCCGACTTTGCCGAACTGGTTGCCACCGGCGTTGCCAACGGCGATGCCGATCGTGGCATTCTGGTCTGCGGCAGCGGCATCGGCATGCAGATCGCCGCCAATAAAGTGCCCGGGGTTCGCGCCGCCCTCGCCTGGAACGAGGAGACAGCACGACTTTGCCGTCAGCACAACGACGCCAATGTTCTGGCTGTCGGATCCCGCACCACTCCGGCCGAGACGATTGAAAAGATCGTTCACGCCTTCCTGACTACAGAGTTCGATGGTGGTCGCCATCAACAGCGGCTCGATAAGATTTCCCGACTCGAAGAGAAGCAGGGAAACACCTCTCAATCAACCCGGTCCAACTGACCATAATCTTTACTGAACACTCCCCTGAGGAATTAGGATACGCAAATGTCTAACCAACACAACCGTTCCCTCGCCGAAGTCGATCCACTGATCAACGACGCCATTGTCAAAGAGACCGGGCGTCAACACCACGGACTTGAACTTATTGCTTCCGAAAATTTCGTTTCGGAGGCCGTTCTCCAGGCTTCCGGCTCCGTCTTCACCAATAAATACGCCGAAGGATACCCCGGCAAACGCTACTATGGCGGATGCGAGTTTACCGACATCGTTGAAACGACTGCGATCAACCGTGCAAAAGAGCTCTTTGGTGCCGAGCACGCCAACGTCCAGCCACACTCAGGCAGCCAGGCCAATATGGCCGTCTACCTGACCGCGCTCCAGCACGGCGATACGATCCTCGGAATGGACCTCTCACACGGTGGCCATCTAACCCACGGCCACCCGCTCAACTTCTCGGGCAAGAGCTATAAGACATTATTCTACGGTGTCAGGCGCGAGGACGAAACCCTCGATTACGACCAGATGGAATCGCTCGCCCGTGAACACCGACCACGAATGATCATCTGCGGCGCTTCTGCTTATCCGCGAATTATCGACTTTGAACGTATTGCCGCCATTGCCCGCAGCGTCGACGCCCTGCTCATGGCCGACATTGCCCATATCGCAGGCCTCGTCGCGACCGGCATTCATCCATCACCAATTGAGTACTGCGATTTCGTGACCACGACCACCCACAAGACGCTGCGTGGGCCCCGTGCTGGTCTCATACTTTGCAAAGAAAAGTATGCGAAGGACATCGACCGCAACGTCTTCCCCGGCGTGCAGGGTGGTCCACTCGTCCACATTATCGCCGCGAAGGCGGTCGCTTTCCACGAAGCCCTCCAGCCGGACTTCAAGGAGTATCAGCAACAGATTGTCAAAAATGCCAAAGCGATGGCCAACGAGATGATCCGACTCGGTCACCGTATCGTCTCCGGCGGAACAGACAATCACCTCTTTATGATCGATGTTTTCGCCAGGGGCATTACGGGTCGCGATGCCGAGAAAGCGCTCGAAGCCGCACACATCACCGTCAATAAGAACACTATCCCCTTCGACACCAACCCACCGATGAAGGCCAGCGGTATCCGCATCGGAACCCCGGCCATCACCACCCGGGGAATGAAAGAGGATGAGATGCGCGAGGTCGCACGAATAATCGACCAGATCCTCCGCGCTCCCGATGATGAATCGGTCCGGCAACAGGCCATCACCGATGTCAACAACCTGACCGCGCAATTCCCACTCTATGCCAGACGCAGAGTCTGAACCAGACTGCGATACCTGCGCAAATCAGCTAATACCTGAAAAAAAACCGTGTGATAATCCATTGCAGAGATTATCACACGGTTTTTATTTAACCAGCCGACTTGCGGGCCTTCCGTTCTCTGTGTATCAGAACGAAAGGCCCAAGCTATTTTACTTCCGGCCCTATTCGGCCTTATTCGGCCCTATTCAGCCCTATTCTGGAGGAGCGACCGGGATGGTCAGAACCACCGTTCGCGTCACCGAAAGGGTATGCAGCACGTGGCCCTGAGTGAATCCATTCGGATTACTGTTGAGCACCGCACCGATGATCCCTTCATCGCCGGCTGACGCAATTCTGAAC
>JBEIMN010000132.1:0-7391 GCA_040378705.1 Acidobacteriota bacterium | reverse complement strand
GTTTCCAGATGGGTTGAACAGATGGCGCTGATTGTCACGAATAACTATCTTCGTAATTTATGGAGTTATCACCGAGACTTCATCGGCACTGACGAGCGCTCCACCCGGTGCGATAGCCGAGACGAGATAGGTGTATCCGGTCGCGGTGGTAAGTCCTGTGTTTTGGTATGAGGTGACGTTCGCCGCAAGGTTTGCGACCAGCGTCCACACCGTCCCCGAGGTCAGGCGGCGTTGGATGCGGTAGCCCGTCTCGTTTGTTGCGGCGTCGGTCCAGCTCAGATCGACGCGGCTCGCCGAAAAAGGCGTCGCGGCAACGCCCGTCGGGGCCGCGGTTGGGGCAAAGGTCGTGACGTTGACGGTCGCCGCGCTTGCCAGCGCGCCACCTGGAGCAACGGCGCTTACTCTGTACGTGTAACTGGTCGAGGCGGTCAGTCCGGTGTTGCTGTAAGCATTCGCATTGGCGGGGAGGGTCACGACATCGTCCCAGGCTGTATCGGTGATCAGCCGTCGCTCGATCTTATAGCCGGTCTCATTCGTCGCCGCATCGGTCCATTTCAGATTGACCTGAGTTGAAGAGAAAGCTGTCGCGGTGACACCGGTTGGGATGGCGGTTGGGCCAAAGGTCGTCGCGGCGACTGCTGCGGCGCTGGCGAGTGTGCCGCCTGGGGCGATGGCGGAGACCTGGTAGGTGTATCCCGTCGAAGCGTTAAGACCCGTGTTCTGGTATGAGGTCGTATTGGCGGGCAGGGTTTCTACCAGTGTCCATCCGGTTCCCGATGTCAGACGGCGGTTGATGCGGTATCCGGTCTCATTGGTCGCGGCGTCTGTCCAGCTAAGATTGATCTGAGACCTGGAGAAGGCTCGCGCGGTGACACCGGTTGGAGCGGCGGTTACGGCGAGGGTTGTCACCTCGACAGCGGCGGCGCTTACCAGTGCGCCACCTGGAGCGACTGCGGAGATCAGATAGGTATAAGCAGTCGCTGCGGTAAGGCCCGAGTTCTGGAAGGCGGTGACGCCGGGGCCAAGGTTTGTGACGAGGGTCCACGTTGTTCCGGTGGTCAGGCGGCGTTGAATTCTGTAGCCCGTTTCGTTTGTCGCAATATCCGTCCAACTGAGATCGATCCGGGTGGCGGAGAATGGAGTCGCGGTCACGCCGGTTGGCGCGTCTGTCGGGGCATAGGTCGTCGCGGCAACCTCTGCCGCGCTGACCAGCGCTCCACCGGGAGCGATGGCGGAGACGACGTAGGTATATCCGGTCGATGGCGTGAGCCCGGTGTTCTGATAAGACGTAATGTTGGCGGCAAGGTTGGCGAGGGTGCTCAGCGCGGTGTCGGAGGTATCTGAAGTAAGGCGACGTTCAATTCTGTAGCCAGTCTCGTTTATCGCGGTGTCATTCCAGCGCAGGTTGATCTGTGTCGAGGAGAAGGCGGTCGCTGTAATGGTGTTTGGGACGGCGGTCGGGCCAGAGGTTCTGGCCGCAACTGGCGCGGCGCTGACCAGTGCTCCGCCCGGGGCGATGGCGCTTACGCGGTAGGTGTAGCTCGTCGAGGCTGCCAGTCCTGACGTATCACTGAACGTCGTCACTCCGGCGGCGAGTGGGGTTGGTGCGCCCCACACGGTTGCGGAGGTGAGGCGACGTTCGACCTGGTAGCCGGTCTCATTCGTCGCGACATCATTCCATTTCAGATTGATCTGACCGATTGAAATCGTCGTTGCGGTAAGACCGGTTGGGGCGGCGGTGACGGCAAAGGTGGTCGCGGCAACCTCTGCTGCGCTGATGACCGCGCCGCCGGGGGCGATCGCGCTGACACGGTAGGTGTAGCCGGTTGCCGCCGTCAGTCCGGAGTTCTGGTACGAGGTGGCATTGATGGCCAGGTTGGCGACCGTTGTCCACAATGTCCCGGAAGTGGGGCGACGCTGCATCCGGTAGCCCGTTTCGTTGGTTGCGGCGTCAGTCCAGCTCAGATTGATCTGTGTCGCAGAGACTGCGGTCGCCGTCACATTGGTTGGGGCGAGGGTCTGATTAGACTGTGTGGTCGCTTCAATACTTGAAGATTGAGCAGTCTGACCGGTGTTATCGAAAGCGGCGACAGCAAAGGTGTACGAGGTGCCGGTGGAGAGCCCCGTATTCTGATAGCTGGTGACATTCGGGCTAAGATCAGCGATTGCGACGAAGGTTGCCCCCGATGTCAGCCTCCGAAATACGCGGTAGCCCGCTTCGCTGCCGTTGGTATCGGTCCAGCTCAGATTGATCTGACTCGATGAGGCTACGGTCGCGGTCAGATTGCCTGGCGCGGCCAGTGATCCGGCGGCCACCAGCCAGGCTCCAGCCGGCCCGGCGCCGGTTCGTTCAGCGTTGTCCCGATCCCTTCCAATGACGTTGTTTGAATTGCCGGCCGGGGCGGTTGGCGGCGTTGGCGCGTCACTCCAGCCAAAATTGCCGGGGAGATAACTCGTTACGCCAAGGATATTGCTGCCTGCCTGCGGACGATAATTGCCCGCCGCCGGATTGATCAATTGTGGCTCGACTGTATTGATGGCATTGTCGGCCAGGAGCTGTGTCTCGTTGCAGGTTGCGTTTCCGGCCGCGCAGCCCGTGCTGCTGCCCAGTCCCAATGAATGATCCGCCGGGCCGTTCCAGATGATGTTTCCACGAATTCTGAGGTTGACATCGACCAGTGACGGCGAGGGGACATTGCTGCCTGCCGGTGGAGTTACTGGCCCGCGAATCTCGAAATGCTGCCACTGGCTCTGATAGCCGGCTGGATTGTAGATGATGTTATTGTAAATGTAGACATTCCGTGACGGCAGGTATTGCCCGTCGAGACCTGCGCCACCCCAGCCTCCAAGCGTCTGGTTGGCCTGGCAGCGTGTCGTGTCGCCATCGCAGCTCCGGCTGCCGGGAACTACCTCGATGAGGTGGCTTCGCCGGCCAACACGGTAGAGGGTGTTCCACGCCATCAGAATGTTATAGCCGCCATTGACTCCAAGTCCTGCGCCCGCTGTGTCGTGGATGATGTTATTGACGACCTTGATGTCATATGCCTCATAATGAAGCCACGGCGAGGTCATGAACTCGAATCCGGTCCCCTGGCCGGCGGTGAAGCCTCCGGTCCCGGCGTCATATATTTCATTGGCCTCGATTCTGAGGTAGGCTGAGCCGCCCTTGGCATACATTGCCCAGTCGTTGGCGTTATGGATTCGGTTGCCGACGACGTGGCCATACTGAACCGCGACAAAATCGACGGCGTTGTCGTCTGCGCCGTGGATGTTGCTGTCTTCGATGTAGACGTACTGGCACTGATTGATCTTCAGAGTCTCGTGTGCAACCGCCGTCGTCTGCCCCTCGCTTATCCAGCGACCGCCATCGAGTTCCAGCCCGCGCATCAGGATGTGATTACACTGCTCGAAATGGAGCGTGTCACCCGCCGGCGCCGGCCTGATTGTCAGATCGATCAGGTAGAGGTAGCGGCAGTCGAAGATGTTGAGATCACCCTGTAGTACCGCTGCTCCGCGACCGTCTGCACTCTGGAAGATGACCGGGAAGGCTGCTGTTCCATAGCGTTGTTCGAGGTAGTTTGGGAGGCTCGACTCCGGGTAGTTGCCAGCCGTCAGCATGATCCTGCGCCCGGAACCGCTCAGCGTCGCGCCTGACGGAATCAGGTTCCAGGCCGCCGCTACGGTGCGCAGTGCCTGCGCGCGGGCTGATCCGGTGTTGGCGTCATTCCCGTTGACCGGGTCGACCCAGATGTCTGTCAGGACTGGCGTGCCGATGTCATAGTAGCGCGGATCAGTCTGGGCGTGGAGATCATAAGGCGTAAAAGCTACCAGCGTTATCAGCAGGGTGAAGAGTCTGAGGATTGGTCGCATCGCAGGGCCCCTTAGTCAGGTTGTGATTAATTTCTGAATTTTTGTTACCAATATACTATTGCACAATTTTTCGAGCAGTAAATAGTCCTGATCGAATTAATCTTAGGTTGAGCAAAGGGAAATGCAGGGGCGGTCCGCGAACCGCCCCTGCGGAGGCCTATCGAATCACTCTGCCTCTGACACCGACGACCTGGGCCGCGACCAGGTTGTTTCCGAAGTTATTGAAGTCCCTGAATGTCCAGACGACCTTCTTGTCGCGAGTCACTTCGATCAACTGCGGATTCTCCGGCCCGGCGTGAGTATTGCCAATGATGATGTTGCCGCCTGGCAGGACCTGCAGCGTCGTCATCCAGGCGAAGGTGATGCCTGGCAGCTCCTTCTGTTCGATGCTCCAGACGATACGCCCCGCTTTATCCACCTCGAATACACGGTTGTTGTTTCCGCCGGCGATCAGGGTATGTCCATTCTTCAGGCGTACCGCACCGAAGACCTCGACACCGTGCCCCTCGACCCCGTGTCCGGGTGAGCGTGGCCGGTCACCCAGTGCCAGCTTGTACTCCCAGACGATTCGCCCCGTTCCGTCATATTCGCGGACGCTCCCCTCCATCTCCTGGCAGACGAGATAGTTTCCGTTATCGAGTTTGCGCACCAGGCGTGTGTCGCGATGAGCATTGGTCTTTGTCACCGTCAGTGGAATGACTTTGACGATCCGGTCGTCGCGATCGACTTCGATCAGACGTGAGTTCCCACTCTCAGCAATAAGGGTCAGCCCATTCTTCAACCGCTGATATGAGTGGATCTCGACTCGTCCGTCGTATCCTTCTTTTGGCTTTGATTCGTGCTTCCAGACTACCTGCTTGTTCCGATCAACCTCGACCACGGTCGTATATCCGGTCTGGAAAATCACATTCCCGTTGTCGAGCAACTGGATATCGTGGACTTCGCGCGCGTCCGGATTGGGAACCTCCCATTCGATCTCACCCTTTTCACTGATGATGGCGACGCGCTTCTTGTCCGCTCCAAGAATACGATAGCCTTTTTTGACACCGCGGTCCTGGGCAGTGACCGGAATCGAAACGGCGCAGATCAGAAACGCGCCGGCAAGCGCGATCCCTGTAATCAATCTGATCAAAATGACCTCCTCGGCAGTTCTGCCGTTATGACAGGCGATTCGAGCTCCCGATATTCACCGGGTCACTTCACCGCCAGGTTTTTTACTGATGTTGTGTTCTGACCGATGCTTTGTGTTCTGTTGGATACTGGTTGAAACGCGGGCGGAGTATATCGCAGTTTCGGAGACCGGAGAAGGCGGAATAGTCCTGGAAGAGCCGACCCGGCGACCGTCTTTTTCGTTCCTGTTGGGCCTGTTGGGCGCTGAAGAAAAAATGAAAAAGTTGAAAAAAGTGCTTGTGGTTTTCGGTGGGTTTCGGTATATTTTCGGTCGTTGGAGGGGCAGCCGAAAGTTTAGCAGGATTGCTGGTCTTCGCGCCTTTCCTTCAATTTCGCCGGCAGGGTATTACCGGCCGGATTTTATAAGCCGAATATTGTAAGCCAGATATTTATAAACCAGGTAATCGAATTCACCGCTGGTGAAACCGGATTGAGAAATTGGGAAATAATCCCTGAATCGGGGAATCAGGAGGAAATATTATGCCGCGTCAAAACCAGATCGTTGCCGTTGTCATCAAGCATTATGGAACCGGACTCTATCGCACCTGCGTCAGTCTGGCGAAGGACAATATTGTCTCACTTGGAACCTACGGTGACGAACGGAGCGCGAGCGACAAGATCGGTGAGTTCTGGAAAGCCTACGATGAAGGGCAGATCAAGCACCCTGACGATCTCTCACGTCTGATCGGCGAGCCCTCAACGGCGACACATTTCTCGCCGACCTCCGGTTTGTCATCAACCTCCGGAAATATACTGGAAGCCATGCCGCTGGACGGCCCAGGGGAATCACGGGCCACGCCGGTCGCGACCTGAATGGAGACTGGCCGGCTGTTTAATCAAAAGTTGGTCAGACTCTGCACAAAATTTAGCCAAATTCTGACCAAATTCTGATCAAAGTCTTAATAGAGTGTCAGCCATTATCAACTATTTAAGCGACGGGACTTTTATCGGACGATCAAGTATTCTGACAGGTATGTTGAGATACTGGTGGCGAACCTGTCCAATTGCGTCATTTCTGATTATCGTCCTCTGGGCCTCGACACGGGCCCAGGAGGCGAACCCGCTGGCCACCCCGGCACCCCGTCTCGAAGAGCAGTCAGCGACCGAAAAGCGTCCCTCGAACTGGCTCTGGTCGCTCACGATCCGGAATCGTACCGGATGGCGAACCAGTGAAACGCGAACTCTCCAGATGTCGAGGACCTACATCGATGGAAAGGGAGTCTACCGCATCGATGGTGACTGGTCGCTGACGCTCGAGGGGCGGGCTCACTATGATCCGGTCCGGCGTCTCGGCTATCCGGCAAGGATCTGGATCGACCCGCGTCAGGTGCTTCTCGATGGAAAGTTGGGACGCGTCGATCTGAAGATTGGCCTCCAGCAGGTGGTCTGGGGGCAGGCTGACGGGTTGCGAGTTCTCGACACGATTAATCCACTCGACTACAGGGAGTTCATCCTCGAGGATTTCCTCGATTCGCGGCGACCACTCTGGATGGCGCGCGGGGATGTTCGACTTGGCGGAGGCTCGCTTCAATTGCTCTGGGTGCCATACTTTGCGCCGGGGCGGATTCCGGTTGGCAATGACCAGTTCAGTCTCGCCGGGTTGGCAACGGGCGTTAACGCCGCTGAGAGTTTGCTGCCGCCCGGAGTGCCCCGAGAGTCTGGAGAGCAGGGAATACCGGGCCCGCAGATACTTGTCTCGCCGACACGGCGACCTGGCTTCAGGCTCAGCAGCTCGCAGGCGGGGGCACGGTATAGCCGCACGGTTGGAAATTGGGATCTGACCGCCAACTACTTCCGTGGCTGGGAGGATCTGCCGACAAGCTACATTGGCGGCATTCGACAGAGTTCGCCGCCGGCACCGCCATCATTTTTCCCGACGATTGATATCGACCCGGGCTATGCGAGGAAAGAGGTGATTGGGGGAACCGCGGCCAGCGGCTTTGGTTCGTATGTATTGCGATTCGAGGCTGGAGTCAACCGGAACAAGCCGATTGCCGTTCGAAGCGGGATCTCGCCGACCGGGTTCAGGGATGGGACACAGTATTCGGGTGTGGCTGGGCTCGATTACTCGGCGCGGCCCTGGCTCTGGATCAGCGGCCAGTACTTTCTTCAGAGTATCGTGGGCATTGCGGGCATCACAGATCTGCAATCAGGCCTGCAGTCTCCACGAACGAATCATCTCGCGTCTTTTTATGTCAGGACAAATTTCAGGCGTGAGACGCTCCGGCCGGAACTCTTCATTTTGACCGGGCTTAACGAGCGGCAGTACCTGGTAAGACCGCGACTGACGAAGACGATTGGCGATCACTGGAGCCTTGGAGTCGGGGCCGACTTTCTTGGCGGGCGAACGC
>JBEIMN010000131.1:0-7400 GCA_040378705.1 Acidobacteriota bacterium | reverse complement strand
GATCCGTCCGATCGACAATATCCCACTGCTCAGTTTCGTGTTGCGGCGCGGGCGCTGCCGCGAATGCCTGGCACCGATCTCGTGGCGCTATCCGCTGGTCGAGCTGCTGACGGGAATCGTCTTTGCCGCAGTAGTCTGGAATCATGGGGCAGCGCCGGAGAGCCTGCTCGGGATGATCTTCGTTTCGGCGCTGATTGCGCTGATCTTCATCGACGCGCAAACACATACGCTTCCGAATGTGATCACCTATCCGCTCCTGCTCTTCTCGCTGCTCGGTGCGGCGTGGCGCGGCGGCTGGGGTGAGCCGATCGGCTACAATTTCGACCTCTCGCTGATCTTCAATGTCGGCGACGTGGCTGAGCCGGGGTTGAACCTGACGCGAGTGGCGATCCGCGGTGGATTGCTGATTGCCTTTGCCGCGCCATCCCTCTGGCTGCTCGACCGGATCGACCTGCTCCTTTTCGGGAAATATATCGAGCTCGAGGAGATGGGCGAAGAGCTGGGCGACGAGATGGGCGATCCTGAAGAGGTGACCTGGGTAATGGATGCCGGGGTAATGGAGGCTGGGCACCGTCGCTATGAGAGAACCATCCTCGCGACGGTGATCGGCGGGTTGCTTGCCGGCAGCGGCTGGATATTCTTCTCACTGCGGATTGGCCGGATCGACCCGCTCGCGCTGAGTGGTTCGGCGGACGGACTGACGCTCGGCGTGATCGGGGCATTGGTCGCGACCGTTCCCCTCTGGCTGATCAGAGCAATCTATTTCCAGCTTCGTGGAATGGAGGGGATGGGACGTGGCGACGTCAAGCTGATGGCATCGATTGGGGCGTTCCTGGGCTGGCAGGGAGCACTGAGCGTGCTGCTCCTTGGGTCAGTGGGTGGATCGCTGGTCGGCATCCTGCTCATGATGCAGAGTGGTCGAAGGCTTCGGACCGCGATCCCCTTCGGCTGCTTCCTCGGCCTCGCGGCGATAGTCGTCCTGTTCCGCAATGTGATCTGACACTTGCACGTCCAAAGTTGCCCAGCTATCCTTCACCTGATGAAAAACAGCAACCAGATATTTAGCGCCTCTTTCTGGACACCAAGCCGGCTTGGGCTGACGGCTGGACTGGTGATTCTGACCGTGGCAATCGTCACCGCCGTCTATCGGCAGGATAGTCTATACGATCGGGCCGATCCGGCTAATCTGGCTAACCCAGGCAATCCGGCCAACGCCGCAGGTGGAGCGAACCGTGGAGCAGCGGCCGCGCCGCGCGAATTCTCGGCTGACGCGCGGACAAGCGACCTGCAACTGATCAGCGGCCAATCGAAGAAGATGTCCGATTACGCCGGCAAGGTGGTCGTGCTCGACCTGTGGGCGACCTGGTGTGGCCCGTGCCGCCAGGAGATTCCGCATCTGATCCAGATGGCGAATGAATATAAGTCGCAGGGGGTCGAAGTCCTTGGCCTGACCAGTGAGGATCCGAATGAGGACCTGGAGCGGGTGCGAACCTTTACGCGCCAGTTCAACATCAACTACGAGATTGGTTTTGCGAACCCGATCCTCGCCCGCGACATAATGAAGGGGCGCAACGGCATACCACAGACACTGATCATCGGACGCGATGGGATGGTTCGCAAGCACTTCGTTGGCTTCCATCCGCAGCTTAGCGTCCCGCAGATGAAGAAGGCGCTTGAAGAAGTTCTGGCGATGAACTGAGTCGGGTGTCAGACGGCGACCGGGGATGCCCGGCGCTGCTGCGCGTAGAGCAGGATCGCCATGACACTGATGGCGTCCGTGATCCGGCCGTCGATCACCATGGCCAGTGCCTCGTCGAAGGGGAGACGCCTGATGGCGAGAACCTCGGTTCCCTCCGGCTGTGACTGCCGCTCGACGAGCTCAGTTGCCAGGTAGATGGTCGCGACCTCATCCGAGATCGAGTTTGAGAGATCCGCGCGGCCAAGCAGTTGCCACACGCCGGCCTCGAGTCCGGTCTCTTCGAGCAGTTCGCGTTTCGCGGCGTCGAGTGTCGATTCGCCCTCCGGACAGCCCCCCTCGGGCAGCTCCCACGAATAGCGTCCAAGCGCGAAGCGGTACTGACCAACCAGCCAGGTGTGGCCGTGTTCATCGATCGGCAGCACACCTACTGCACGGTTGCGATAGTGGACGATGCCATATATTCCCGGCTCACCATCCGGCCTGATGACGTCGTGATGTGTCACCTCAATCCAGGGGTTGTCGTAAACGACACGCTGTGCGACGACACGCCACGGGTTGAGCTCCTGCTCGGCGTCGTTGATCTCTGCTGGTCCGTCTGCCAATTTCAAACCTCCACTGTCTATGCTGCCTGCTATAAATCGGGGCCATCTGGCATAAAAATGACCACTCTCCTCAAAAACCTGAAAAAGTTTAAGGGTCGACTAATCCGCGTCCTGACCAGTCTTCGGCCCAACGTGGAGTCTGTGCCATATGAGCCATTTGATGAACCGTTTTCGGGGGCCGATCCATTTGAGTACCCGGTCAAACTTGAGATCGGGGACGTATTCGATCTGCACCCGATCGCGCCGGCGCAGTGTCGCGCCGTCGTCGAAGAGTACCTGCGCGAGGCACACTCGCGTGGATTTACCGCACTTCGTATCATTCACGGAAAAGGGATCGGTGTCCAGCGAAGGATGGTGCGCGAGGTTCTGTCGCAGACTGGGTTCGTTGAATGGTATGGCGATGCGCCGCCAGAGGCCGGCGGATTCGGCGCGACCATTGTCACCATCAGGCGTGACGAGTCAACAGGAGAATCGGGTGGAGAATCGGGGTAATGTCGGGTAGAATGGCTCTCTGATTGTCGGGTTGAAGCAGGGTGCACTTTGGCTGTCGCCAGGACCGATTTGGCCCGAGAATTGTGTAATCAGAATGCAGTAAAGGTCGGGAATGGAGTGAAGATCGATGATCAACCTGCCAGCCTTCAAAAATGAGAGCTACCGCGATTTTTCAAGCGCGCCGAACGCCGCCGCCATGAACCGTGCAATCGCGCGGGTCGGGGCGGAGCTGAACCGGGAGTATACGCTTATCATTGGTGGTGAGCGCGTGACGACGGGTGACCTGTTGGAGTCCGTCAATCCGGCAGAGTATTCGCAGGTGGTTGGGCGCGTCCATCGTGCCACACCGGAGCTGGCAGACCGTGCCATACGCGTTGCGGCGTCGACATTCGAATCCTGGAAAAAGGTTTCAGCGGAAGAGCGTGCCGGCTATCTCTTCAAGGCCGCGGCCGAGATGCGTCGCCGCAAGGACGATTTCAACGCCTGGATGGTCTTCGAAGTCGGCAAGTCGTGGGCGGAGGCCGAGGCCGATACGGCGGAGGCGATCGATTTCATGGATTTTTACGCGCGTCAGGCGCTGCGTTATGCCGGCCCGCAGCCGCTGACCCCGTCACCGCTTCCCGACGAGGTCAACGAGATGACCTGGATTCCGCTTGGAGTCGGGATCGTCATCCCACCCTGGAACTTCCCGCTCGCGATCATGGCTGGAATGACGACGGCGGCGCTCGTCACCGGAAACACGGTCGTCCTGAAACCATCGAGTGATAGTCCGGTCATTGCCGCAAAGTTTGTCGAACTGCTCGAGCGGATTGGACTGCCGCCGGGAGTGGTCAACTTCCTGCCGGCGAGTGGTGGCCAGATCGGCGATCTGCTCGTCGCCCATCCACTGACCAGGTTCATCTCTTTTACCGGATCGATGGAGGTCGGGCTCCGCATCAATCAGCTCGCCGCCACCCCCTCACCGGGTCAGATCTGGATCAAGCGTGTCGTTGCCGAGATGGGTGGCAAGGACACGCTTGTCGTCGACGAGACGGCCAATCTCGACGAGGCGGCGGCGGGAATAGTCGCCGCGGCGTTCGGATTCTCCGGGCAGAAATGTTCTGCCTGCTCGCGGGCAGTCATCGTCGACTCTGTCTATGACGAAGTGCTCCGACTGGTGGTCGAGAAGGCGCGATCACTCGAGGTGGCAGATGTTCGCAGCAATGGCCATTTCACCGGCCCGGTCGTCAGCCAAAAGGCTTTCGAGTCGATCACGCGTTATATTGAGATCGGACGGTCTGAGGGGCGACTACTGTTGGGTGGTGACACTCATCCACTCACCGATCGTGGCTTCTTCATTCCGCTGACGATCTTTGCCGATGTCGCGCCGGACGCACGAATCGCGCAGGAAGAGATCTTCGGACCGGTGCTGGCCTGCATCAGGGCGGCCGATTTCGATACGGCACTATCGATCGCCAACAACACCATATACGGTCTGACCGGCGCACTCTACTCCGGTCTCAGAAGCAGGATCGAGCAGGCCCGCCGTGACTTTCACGTCGGCAATCTCTACATCAACCGAAAGTGTACCGGGGCGCTGGTCGATGTCCACCCCTTCGGTGGATTCAATATGTCTGGAACCGACTCGAAGGCCGGGGGCCGCGACTACCTCGCCCTCTTCCTTCAGGCAAAATCGGTCGCCGAGAAGCTCTGAACCATTGTCAGTGGTACCATCCAAGGCCCGAATGGCCCGAATGGACTCAACATCCGGACGAGAGGGAGCGGTGAGAAGATGATCAAGACGAGAAAGACTGGAACTGGTCGGCTCTGTTTATTGGTGACCGCAGCGTTCTGGCTGCTGACACTGGCCCCCGGCGCCTGGTGCCTCCCGATCGGCACGACGGCCCCGGACTTTACCCTGACCGATCTGACCGGCAAATCACATTCACTGCGCGAATATCGTGGCAAAAACGTGATCATCGTCTTTATCGCGGCGCGCTGCCCGATCTCGCGTGCCTACACCGATCGGCTTCGAGCCATTAGTCGTGATTATGGTTCACGCCCCGATTCGGTTCTGCTGGCGATCAATCCGAGCGCCAACGAATCGCTCGACGAGATTCGTCGCCACGCGGAGACAAACAGTCTCGACTTTCCGATTCTGACCGACGATCGAAGCGCGGTTGCTGACGCCTATGGCGCAGAGCGGACACCGGATGTCTTCGTCGTCGATCCGCAGGGCCGGCTGCGATACAGCGGGCGCATCGACAGTTCACACCTTCCACGGCGCGACACGCGGCCTGACCTTAGACTGGCACTCGACGAGATACTCGCCGGCAAGCCGGTAACCATTCCATCGACGACGGCGATGGGCTGTCCGATCGTCCGCCCGGCGAAGGCCAATGCTGACGGGCAGAAATCACCGGCGAAGAGTGTGGCGACGGCAGGGACGCCCGAAATCAGCGTCAGAAAGCTCAAACCGGCCGACTACCATCGAATGCTCCGCGAGCCGGCGAGCCGCGCCGTCATCGTCAATTTCTGGGCAACCTGGTGCGGCCCCTGCGTCGCCGAGTTTCCAGAGTTTGTAAAACTCGACACCCAGCTCCGTGCCCGTGGTGTCCGTTTTGTCAGCATCAGTGCCGACGAGATGCCCGACCTCAACGATCAGGTCATTCCCTTCCTCCGCAAGCAGAATGCACGCTTCGACCATTTCATTCAGGATGTCGACGACCCGCAGGAGATGATCGATGTCGTTTACAAGGACTGGCCGGGAACGCTGCCGGCGACTTTTCTCTATGACAAACAGGGCAAGCTCCACTTCCTCCGCTTTGGAATCATCGACCGTGATTTGCTGATCGCCGAGATCGAGAAAGTTCTGAAATAATCATTACGCGACCCGGAATGATCCGGGCGCCATCTACCCCAATAAGGAGACTGATTTCGTGGCCATCGTCAAGCCGTTTCGAGCCCTCCGTCCGCAGCCTGAAGAGGCTGCCGCCGTCGCCAGTGTTCCCTACGATGTCGTCAATACCCCAGAGGCGCGCGCCCTTGCCGGCGACAATGCGCTCAGTTTTCTGCGCGTCTCGCGTCCGGAGATCGAGCTGCCCGATGAGACGGATCACTATGCCGCAGAGGTCTATGACCGGGCCGCGTCAAACTTCGCCCGGCTGATGAGCGCGGCCCCGCTGGTCATCGAGGATCAGCCAAGCCTCTACATCTACCGGCTGCGGATGGGTGATCGCGAGCAGACCGGCCTGGTCGCCTGCTGCGCGGTCGATGAATATGATCGCGACATCATCCGCAAGCACGAACGGACACGCCGCGACAAGGAAGATGACCGGACTCGCCACATCATGACGCTCCGCGCCCAGACCGGCCCAGTCTTCCTGACCTACCGTGCGAGCGCGGTGATCGATGAACTGACACGGGCAATCGTCGCCCTCGATCCGCTCTTCGATTTTGTCGCTCCGGACGGCATCGCACACACCGTCTGGCAAGTCCCTGTCAAACTGAACAGCGCCTTCGAGGAGCTCTTTCTTCAGGTGCCGCTGCTCTACATCGCGGATGGTCACCACCGCGCCAAGAGCGCCAGCCGTGCCTGTGAATCACTGCGGAACGACAATCCGGGTCACACCGGCAATGAAGAGTACAACTTCTTCCAGGGCGTGCTCTTCCCGGACAACCAGCTCCACATTCTGCCCTATCACAGAGTCGTCAGGGATCTTGCCGGTCAGAGTGCGGAAGGCTTCCTGCGCCGGGTTGGAGAGTTTTTCGAGGTCACGGCGGACGGCACACCGGCTCCCGCCAGTCGCGGTCACTTCTCGATGTATCTGGAAGGCGAATGGTACGGGCTGAAACCGCGCATCGAGATGACGGCGCGGCCGCGCATCATCGATCAGCTCGACGTCAGCCTGCTTCAGGACCTGCTCCTCGCCCCGATCCTCGGAATTGAGGATCCACGCACCGACAAGCGGATCGATTTTGTCGGAGGCATTCGTGGCACCGGCGAACTTGTCCGGCTGGTCGATCAGGGAGCCGCCGCTGTCGCCTTCTCGCTCCATCCGGTCACCCTCGATGAGCTGATGGCCATCTCAGACGCCAATGAGATCATGCCACCGAAATCGACCTGGTTCGAACCAAAGCTGCGCGACGGACTATTGAGCCATTTGATCTGAATTTGAACCGATTTTCTATTATTTACAGGAGTTTAATTCAATGACCGATCGTATCTTCAACTTCAGTGCCGGCCCGGCGACCCTGCCGGAATCGGTGCTTCTGCAGGCGCAGCGCGACCTCTTCTCCCTTCCCGGAGTTGGCATGTCGATCCTTGAAGTCAGCCATCGCTCGGCCGCCTTCGAGACTGTCATCCAGGAGGCGGAGGCGGACCTCCGCGCACTGCTCGCGATCCCGGAGAACTACAAAGTCCTCTTTCTCCAGGGCGGGGCAAGTCTTCAGTTCACGATGGTGCCGATGAACCTCCTCGCAGCCGGGCGCAGTGCCGACTACATCCTGACTGGCAGCTGGGGTCAGGGAGCGGTCAAGGAGGCAAAGAATCTCGGGACAATTCGTGAAGCGGCAAACACCTCCGCCTCCAACTTCAACCGACTTCCCGGTGCCGATGAGATCACACT
>JBEIMN010000130.1:0-7478 GCA_040378705.1 Acidobacteriota bacterium | reverse complement strand
CGCCACCTCCCGCGCTATCCCGAGGTGCGAAAGCCCGTCCGGACGGTTCGAAGTCAGATCGAACTCCAGAACATAATCTTCACCAAATGGTCCAAATGGCTCCACCGCGTCTACCGCGAGTCCGGCCATCGTCAGTTTCGTTGCCAGATCACGCGGCGATAGCCCCGTCTCGACGAAATCCTTCAACCAGTTATAACTAATCTTCATTGTTCTTCTGCCTGAATAGTCTCTTTATCCTGCACTACGGGCACTGTTACGGGCACGGGCACTGTTACGGGCACGGGATCGCCAGTGTCACTCGACGCTGGAATAATCAGCAACTCGGAATCGAAGAGTGTCTTGGCCAGATAATCGGCGAAGGTCGCCGCCGTCATCGCCAGCTTACCTCGTGACAACTCATCGAAGATCCGTCTGTTCGGCGAGACCAGTGAGAGCATGTCCGCCGCGAGGTGAAGGTAGAATGGCTCGTCAAGCCTCTCCGCCTCCCGCTCTGCCGTCAGCTTTTCAATCGTCGCCGCGAAATCCTCACCGTGAACGACCTTCTCCAACCAGCGCCCTTCCTGCCCGCTCGAACAGAGATAGACTCGCTCGTGCCGGCCGCTGAAGACGACACGATGGCTCTCGTTGTCCGGCAATTCACCAATCTCACCCGGCCGCACGAAGAGTGAACCGGCCACAATCTGCTTATCAAAAAAGGCGCTGTTAAGATTGACCGCCTCGTGAATCTTCGGCGTCGCGTAAAAGACCAGCTTCCCCTTGCTTTCGAGCGCCATCAGCAGCTCCTGCTGATTCGACTGCGTCAGGCGGTGAAGCCCGAACCGGAAATAGGGCAGCCCGACCAGCTTCGACTCACCGGCGTTTCGCCGCTTCAGATACTCGCTCGCCTTGAACTGCAGAAAGAGCGGGTACCCGAAAACTGCCCCCTTACCCGCACGCTTCCCTTTTCGAGACAGCTCCGCCAGATCGCTCACCCGCCTGAATCCCAGCGTGTCGAGCATCTCGTGCGTCAGAACGAAACTGTATGCGAACTCGGATACCTTGCGTTTCATAACTCACCCACCCGGCGAAGCCGCGATGCCATGGCCAAATTCCAGCTAAAAAGTCCCGCTAACAGGCGGTAACGAATAAACTATCGAAACTGCTCCAGGAAGCGAATATCATTCTCATAGAGGAGTCGGATATCGTCCAGCCCATACATCAGGGCACACAGCCGGTCGAGCCCGAGCCCAAAAGCGAACCCTGAATACTCGTCCGGGTCGATCCCCACTCCGCGCAGAACATTCGGATGGACCATTCCCGAACCACCCATCTCGATCCATCCCGATCCTTTGCAGACTCTGCACCCTTCACCACCACACTTGAAACAACTGTAGTCGATCTCCGCTCCCGGTTCAACGAATGGAAAATATGAAGGACGAAAGCGCGTCTCAGTCTGCGGCCCGAACATTCGCCGGACAAACTCCTGGATCGTCCCCTTCAGGTCTCCCAGCGTGATGTCACGGTCGATCAGCAACCCTTCAACCTGATAGAACATCGGGTTATGGGTCGCATCCGGCGTGTCCCGCCGAAAGACCCGCCCCGGCGCAATGATTCGCAGTGGCGGCTGCCGCCGCTCCATCGCGTGTATCTGCACGGTCGAGGTCTGCGACCGCAGCGCCAGCCGCTCTGAAATGTAGAATGTGTCCTGACGGCTCCGTGCCGGATGGCCCGCCGGAATATTGAGCGCGTCAAAATTGTAGAAATTGGTCTCGATCTCCGGACCATCCTCAATGTGATACCCCATTGAGACGAAGATGTCCTCGATCCGCTGCCGCAACAGCGTGATCGGATGGAGATGCCCCGCCACCGTGCAACGCCCCGGCAACGTCACATCGATCCGCTCCTCCGCCAGCTGTGCCGTCTCACGCCGCAACGCAAAATCCTGCTCGAGTGAGGTGATCGCCGCCTCGAGCTCCTCTTTCAGGAGGTTGAGCCGCTGCCCTGTCTCACGTCGCTCCTCCGGCGAAAGCTTGCCAAGCGTCTTCATCTCCGCCGTCAGTCGGCCACTCTTGCGGCCAACCCAGCGATCCCGCAGGATCGTCACCTCCGCTTCCGTTGTCACCACCGAAAGCTCCTGCCGAAACTCAGCGCGAAGTTGATTGATATGATCTGGCATAATGAATTTTATACTGTACTCTCTGACAAGAGGGCCAGTGGCAAAGGCCGACCATCGGTCAGGAAGCCCCATCTCGCGTCGGCAACCATTTCCAATGGAACTGTCTGACCCGCCTCTGCACTTTACCCTGCCAAATGCCAACAGCCATAAAAATGACCCAAGACTTCAGGAAAACCATTGAGCCTTGGGTCAGATTTAATCCCGGAAAGACCGGAAAGCCCGAAAAAAGCGGAAAGTGTAGAAAGTGTGGCTTACGCCGCCTTCGCTTCGAGCGCCTTCCTGACCGAACCAGCCAGCTCGGTAAAAGCCTCTGGCTGATTGACAGCGAGATCAGCGAGAATCTTGCGATCAAGATCAATTCCAGCAACCTTCAAACCGTGCATGAACGTGCTGTAGTTGAGTCCATTGATCCGTGCTGCCGCACCAATTCGGACGATCCAGAGCGAACGATAATCGCGCTTCTTGATCTTACGTCCCACATAGGCAAACTTAAGCGCGCGTTGAACAGACTCCCGCATCGAACGATATAGTTTGCTCTTCGTTCCACGGAAGCCTTTAGATAGTTTTTCAAGTTTTTTGCGCTTATTCAGGCGCTTATTTCCACGTTTAGCTCGCGGCATTTTTTCCTCCTCGCGTTGGGCTCCCAGTAGGGCCCCAGCAGGCTCACAGCAGCTTTACTCTAATAAATACTGATAAAGCAGACTGATAAAAACGATGATACCGGTAATACTGATACCAAAACTGATCCTGATACCAGTACCACTGAATATTTAATGATGACCGGATGGGTCATAAAATCGCGTCAGGCTTACTTTCGGCCGTATGGCAGCATCGCCGCGATGCGATTCATATCCGGCCCTGCCACGAGCCCGTCGACGTCAAGTTGTCTCTTCCGCTTCGTCGACTTCTTGGTCAGAATGTGACGGGCGTGTGAATGACCACGCTTGACCTTCCCGGTCGCAGTTGTCCGGAACCGCTTGGCAGCGCCCTTGTGCGTTTTAAGTTTAGGCATAACTTCCCCTTCCTCGACTTGAATTACTTAGTTTTGATATCTCTCGGCCCTATTTCTTCGGTCCAAAGATCATAATGATCTGCATCCCCTCGTGGCGGGGACGCGATTCAGGTGTTCCCTTGTCGGCAAGATCCTGTTCGAGACGCTCCAGAATCTGAAACCCGAGCTCCTTGTGGGTGATTTCACGCCCACGAAACCGCACCGTCGCTTTGACCTTGTTTCCATCCGTCAGGATATCCCTGGCGTGCTTCATCTTGAAATTGTAGTCATGATCGTCCGTCATTGGACGGAATTTGAGCTCCTTGACTTCAATCACGGCCTGCTTCTTCTTCGCTTCGTGAGCCCGCTTCTTCTGCTCGTAGAGGTATTTTCCAAAGTCGATGATCCGGCAAACGGGTGGTACCGCCTGCGGGGCAACCTCGACCAGATCGTATCCACGCTGACGCGCCAGATCGATCGCCTGCTGCGGCGTCATAATTCCGAGCTGGTTGCCCTCTTCATCAATCACTCGCACCTCTTTAGTGCGAATGCGCTCATTGACCCGAACCTGCGGGGCGCGCGTATCACGCCGCATTCCGCCACGAAAGCCGCCTCCTGAAGTCCCGTTGCTAATAACTTACCTCCACGATAAATGGTGTTGATCGAATGGTTGAGGAACCTGATCAGGTCTGCAAGGCGCGAGACTCGACAAGGCTCTTCAATCGGGCACTGAACTCTGCAACCGGCACAGCGCCGGTGTCTCCCTTGACCCGATCCCGGACCGCGACAGTGCCGGCTTCGGCTTCACGCTCACCGATAACCAGCATAAAAGGAATCTTCTTCAATTGGGCATCGCGAATCTTGGCGCCAATCTTCTCGCTTCGCAGGTCAGCCTCGACCCGGAAGCCGTCGGCACGCAGCGCCCGCTCGACCGCCTGCGCCTGTTCATTGAAGCGATCAGAGATCGGCAGCACCACCGACTGTACCGGCGCCAGCCAGAGCGGGAAAGCCCCGGCGTAATGCTCAATCAGAATTCCAAAGAATCGCTCGAACGAACCGAGAATCGCACGATGCACCATAATCGGACGATGGGGCTTGTTGTCGTTGCCGATAAACTCGATCCCGAAACGCTGCGGCAGATTGAAATCGACCTGGATCGTCGAGAGCTGCCACGTCCGCTTGATCGCGTCGACAACCTTGAAGTCGATCTTCGGTCCATAAAACGCCGCCTCATCCTCCATTCGCTGGTAGGCGAGGCCACGCTCGTTGAGCGCCTCCGTCAGGGCTCCCTCGGCCAGACTCCAGATCTCATCCGATCCCAGATACTTCTCACGGTCGGTCGCATGCCGGACCGAGAGCTCCGCCCGATACTCGAAGCCAAACGCCTTGAAGACCAGATCGACCAGTTCGAGACAGCCGAGGATCTCCGACTTGAGCTGTTCCGGGGTGCAGAAGATGTGCGCGTCATCCTGCGTAAAGCCACGCGCGCGCATTAGTCCGTGCGAAACACCGCTCCGCTCGTAACGATAGACTGTACCATACTCTGCATAGCGCTGCGGCAGGTCACGGTAGGAACGCTGGCGCGAACCATAGATCTGGATGTGGAACGGGCAGTTCATCGGCTTAAGCCGGTACTGGAGCGCCTCGTTCTCCGAATCGACCATCCCCGGATAGAGGACGTCCTGGTAGTGTTCGAGATGGCCGGATATCCGGAAGAGTTCCGACTGTGTGACGTGCGGGGTGAAGACGAAATCGTAACCACGGCTGTAGAGCTCATCGTTCAGAAACTGCTCGATGAGCTTGCGGATCATCGCCCCTTTCGGGTGCCAGAGAACGAGGCCGGAGCCGATCGCCTCACTGAAACTGAAGAGATCGAGCTCGGGTCCAACCTTGCGGTGATCACGCCGCTCCGCCTCTTCTTTCTGCCTGATCCAGTCGTCGAGGTCTTCCTGTGTGAAGAAGGCAGTGCCATAGATCCGCTGCATCTGCTCGCGCTTCTCATCACCCTTCCAGTGCGCACCAGCGATCGACAGCAGCTTGATCGCCTTGATCTTTCCGGTCGTCGGAAGGTGAGGACCAAGGCAGAAATCGACGAAGGGGGTTCCCTCGATCGTGTAGCAGCTGACGCTCTCGCCGGCCTTCTCCGAGATCAGTTCGCACTTGAGCGGTTCGTTGAGATCGGAAAACTTCGACTCAGCCTCGGCCTTCGTCATCGTCAGCCGGCGGTACTCGAGGTTCCGCTTCATCAGATCGCGCATCCGCTTCTCGATCTTCGTCAGATCTTCCGGGGTGAAACGGCCACCATCAACTCGCTGAAAATCGTAGTAAAATCCACCCTTCGGATCACCGAGCAGTGCCGGCCCGACTCCAAGCCGCGTTCCCGGATAAAGGTCGAGAACTGCCGCCGCAAGCAGGTGGGCAGTCGAATGGCGATAGATCTCAAGCGCCTCCGGCGACTCGGGCAGGATCGCTTCGACCCGCTCACCCTCGCCGAGCCGATAGCTCAGATCGACCGGCTCTCCGGTCGTAATCTCGTTGCGGAAGAGGCGGGCGGCGATCGCCTTCTTTGCCTCGTCACGATTATGTTGCTTGATATATTCAGCGGCTGAAATGGCCGCATCTGGTGGGTTCTGACCGTTGATGTCTTGTATCTCGCTCACAGCGTGTTTCCTGGTGTGTTCGGTCGCCGGACAGAGAACCGGCTCCCGAAGAATATTCCGCTTTCAGCGGACTACTCTCAATGATTATGTTGCTGTGTGGACGATCCTAAACCAATATCCGGGCTTGTCTTAAAATATTGTAAAATATTCTTAATTTTTCTTATCTGTAACATTGTCAATGACAGACGTTACAGGATACTGGCGATTCTGATGGCACGAAGGAGGAGGGCTAAAGAGCCTGCCATCGGGGTATCGTGCATTGAAACCGCCAACCAACTATCGGACAAGACCGGGTACCGCTCTCACTTTAGGTAAGGTCCTACGCCAGCGGTTACCATCGGAGGAGACACCAACCAGGCTCCTGCCTGTCTGCTGCCCGGGTGACCGTTAGCGTGGAGCTGACGGTCTCATCCGCATTCCCATCCCGGAATCACTCTCTTTTACTTTCTGCGATCTATGTGGACAATATAGCCCTGTACCGACAGAAAATATCAGAAGTAGATTCTGGAAAATGCAGTTAGAGTTATTACCGCTACCCCCCTGGAGGAGATAACAGCACCTTAACCGCATCCGGTCGATAACACTTCCGGAGCTGACGTTGAACAATTTGGCGTGTGCCAAAATAAAATAGGCTCGAGCGGATTTGAACCGCTGACCCCTACAGTGTCAATGTAGTGCTCTACCCCTGAGCTACGAGCCTAAAAATCTTCTCACCAACGAAGAAGAGAAATTACCACCAGCCTCCAATCCTGTCAAGGGATCAAAAGGGCCGGAACCTTGATCCCGTAAATTTTCTCCCACCTGCCCCTAACCTTGCTGCTGATCGGCGTTCAATTCCCACCCGGACTGATCCGCATGCTCGAGAAAAAGGTATTTGCGCCACTCCGGGCGATGTTCGGCCGCACGGCGAAACTCGGCCCGCTCCAATCCATAATAGAGCGCGCTCGGATTGGTCAGCAGCGGCATCCGTGCCTCCTCCGGGGTCCGATCACTCTTGCGGTTGTTGCACTCGCGGCAGGAAGCAACAAGGTTCTCGGCAACCGTCCGCCCGCCACGTGACTTCGGCTGGATGTGATCAAGCGTAAGGTCGAAGGCCGTTCCGCGTCGCCCGCAATACTGGCAGCGATAGTGATCACGCGCCAGAATTCGATGGCGATTGGTGACTCTGTTCTGACGCGCGCGAACGTCGATGTATTCAGTCAACCGAATGACCGATGGCACCTGAAAGAAGAAGTTGGGGGATCGCAGGATTTGGCCCGGATCGGGTTCGATCGACTCTGCGACGCGACGCCAGATCAGCGACAGCGCCTTAGTGGCAGTCACCAGACTGAGTGGTTCGTACGATGCGTTGAGCAGCAGGACCTTGCGAGAAATGACCATCGATCAAAACTCCTTGTTATACCCCGTCCTCACCCGTCCATTCCTGTGTTATCCGGTTCTCCTGTCTTCTTTCCTCTAATTACCCAGCGCTCCTGATTAATCTCTTTCCGGGCATCCATCGTCATCGAGGGTATGGCACTTTATCCAATATGCCAGCCATGCCAGCCATGCCAGCCATGCCAGCCATGCCAGCCATTCCAGCCATTCCAGCCAACACGTCAGTAATATCTCCCTCAACACTCGAAAATATAAACGAGCGCCGGCCAATTTTCCAGCGTTCGATGACGATCGT
>JBEIMN010000129.1:0-7508 GCA_040378705.1 Acidobacteriota bacterium | reverse complement strand
TGGAAACCGGAAATCGTCGCAAACGTTTTTGAACACTGGGCGCAGCGACGCACGCGTGTGCAGGTTTCAGCAGGCGTTTTCAGCTTGGAACGAAATGTTGCGGAGACATTGGCTGTGTTAAAACTTGCTTCCTACGAAAGCATTGCTCGCTAAGAGCAACGTGGGTTTGGGGTGAGTTGATGCCGACACCTGCCACATATTGCACGAGGTTTGGTGTTATGCTTCGCGCTGTCAGACTTCGGATCGCAAGCTGAATAACTTCACGCGCTAGGCCGTCTGTATTCTAGTTTTGCGGCTTGCCTGACAGGGCGGCCCGCCTACAGTGACCGGATGAAAAAACTCTTTGCCGCAATCATGGTGTTGCTCACGTCTCTTCCACTTGCACCAGCGCAGGTGACGGCGGAGATCACGATGAGTCAGGAAAACTTTCTCTTAGGTGAAAATGTGCCTGCTGCCGTGCGTGTAACGAACCGCTCCGGACAGAAGTTAAGGATGGGTGAGGATGCGGACTGGCTCACGTTCACGGTGGAGAAACGGGGCGGAAATGTCATCGCCAAATTGAGTGATCCGCCGGTGCAGGGAGAATTCACATTAGAATCTGGACAGACAGGCATCCGGCGCGTGGACCTCTCTCCTTATTTTTCTCTCGACCGCAATGGTCGCTATCGCATCACCGCAAATGTCCGCGTGAAAGCTTGGGATTCCACCATCACCACTGCCCCTAAAGAGTTCGACATCATCAACGGCGCAAAGATATGGTCGCAGGAATTCGGGATGCCGCTGCCGGGCGGTGTGACAAACAGCGCCCCGGAAGTCCGCAGGTATTCACTGGAGCAGGCAAATTATCTCCGCACGCAACTCCGGCTTTATTTGCGAATCACGGATGTCAGGACCTTTCTGGTCGAGGGAATCAAGTACAACTGGACGCTGGTTCGTATCGAGACCGCAGAGGGGATTCACGGCTGGGGAGAGGCGACAAACTGGCCGGGCTCGCCGCTGGTTGAGGCGGCGTGTCGGCACGTCGGCGATTTTGTGATCGGGCAGGATGCGCGGCGAATAGATCTTCTCTGGACAAAGATCTATCGTGATATGAACTGGCTTGGGCAGGCGGGGCCGCTTCTTTCCGCGATCAGCGCGATCGATATTGCGTTGTGGGACATCAAGGGCAAGGCGCTTGGCGTACCAGTCTATGAGCTGCTTGGCGGCGCCTATCGCGAACGAATTCAGCTCTACGCCAACTACTGGTTCATCGATGGCGGACACACGCCGGAAGACTATGCGCGCCAGGCGCGTGAGGCCGTGGCGCTTGGTTTCACCGCCCTCAAGTTTGACCCGTTCGCCCACGTCAACTACTGGTATGGCGAGGATTTGAGCAGTAATGGCAGTTTGACAGAGGGGCAGAAGCGGCTGGCGGTCGAGCTGGTGCGGGTGGTCGCCGAGGCGGTGGGACGCGAGGTGGCGATCGCGATCGAGACTCACGCCTTTCTGAATGCCCCGACGGCGGTCGAGATGGCCCACCGCCTGGCCGCGCTCGATTTCAACTGTCTTTGGTATGAGGAGCCGGCGCTGCCGGAGTTCCCGGACTCGATTGCCGACATTCGCCGTCGGATTCCACTGCCGGTCTGCGTTGGCGAGCGACTCCACTCCCGCTTCATGGCGCGGACAGTACTGGAGAAGCAGGCGGCTGACATTCTGATGCCGGACATTACGAGGTGTGGCGGCATCAGCGAGATGCGCAAGATTGCCAATCTCGCCGAAACTTATAATGTCCCGATTGCGCCGCACAATCCGAATGGCCCACTCTCGACCATCGCCTCGGCGCACGTCATGGCGACGGTGCCAAACTTCTTTCGGCAGGAGTTTATGCTGAAGGATGTCCCGTGGAGGGATGAGTGCCTGAGCCATCCGCTGCCGATCGAGAATGGCTATTTTCAGCTTTCCGACCGGCCAGGTCTGGGTTTCGACGTTCGGGAAGATGTTCTGTCCGATCATCCCGGCCTGCGGGTTCCGCCGCCGGAGAGGGCCTTTTACATTTAGATTGTGAGGAGAATCTTCGATGGTAAAGCTCAGATCATTTCGATTACTGTTCTGCTGGTCGATCCTTGCCTTAATGGTCGCGGCGCAGGATATTCGCAACATCAAGACCGGGTATGTCATTCCCGACGAGGGGTACAGTGATCAGCCATACGTGGTCATCACCGCGGATGGCGCATGGCTCTGTGTAATGACGACCGGGCGCGGAGTCGAGGGTGAGGGCGGGCAGCATGTGATCGGCGTCATCAGCCGCGACAAGGGAAGAACGTGGTCGGCCCCGATCGACATCGAGCCGGCAACAGGATACGAGGCCTCGTGGGTCGTGCCGTTCAGGACGGCGTATGGCCGAATCTACGTTTTCTACACCTACAACAAAGCCAATATCCGTGAGGTGCCCAACGCCGCGAGTGTTGGGAAGAGGGTCGATACGCTCGGAGTCTATGCGTTCAAGTATTCGGACGACAATGGTCTGACCTGGTCAAAGGATCGTTATGAGATTCCGATGCACGTCACAGAGGCCGATCGCGACAACAATTTTGGCGGGCAGACGCTCTTTTTCTGGGGGGTGAGCAAGCCCATCGTTCATAAAGGCGCCGTCTACTGGGGCTGGAACCGCGTGACACGCTGGGGATGGCCGGGAGTACTGGTTCGCTCGCAGGGCCACTTTATGCGGGGTGAGAATATTCAGAGTGAGCGTGATCCGCGGCGGCTGCGCTGGAAGATTCTGCCGGAAAGCGACGAGGGGCTGCGCGCGCCAAAGGGGCCGATCGCAGAGGAGATCAACCTTGTCAGCCTGAATGGCGGTGGCCTCTACGCGACATATCGAACGATCGACGGCTATCTCTGCCAGGCATACAGCAGCGATGACGGGCGCACCTGGACGCCGCCAGCCTATGCGACCTTTGCCAACGGTCGCCCAATCAAGCATCCACGCGCCTATGCCCCGGTCTGGAAGCTTGCGAATGGTAAATATCTGCTCTGGATTCACAATCACGGCGGGGAAGCGGTGCATACTGATGAGTGGGGGCGCGGCAGTTACTTTCAGAGCCGCAATCCGGTCTGGGTCTCTGGTGGCGTAGAGCGGAATGGGCGGATCGAATGGTCGGAGCCGGAGATCCTGCTTTACGATGATGATCCGAAGGTGCGGATGAGCTATCCGGATCTGATCGAGGATGGTGGGAAGTACTTCATAACCGAGACGCAGAAGAGTATTGCGCGGACACATGAGATTCCCGCCGCCCTGCTCGAGGGAATGTGGCGTCAGGCGGAGGCACGCGCGACGAAGAGCGGTCGGCTGCTTGAACTGACCGGCGGGCAGGTGAAGTCCGGTGGCAGCTTCAAAATGCCTGTGCTGCCCGGACTTGAGGCGGGTGGCGGTTTTACGATCGAGACCTGGCTGAAGATGCGGGAACTCTCGCCGGGGCAGGTGCTCTTCGATGGGCGGGATAAGAGTGGAAAGGGGATTGCCCTCACCTTCTCCGATCGTTTTACACTCAGGCTGACGCTGAGTGATGGTCAGCGAACCTCTTCGTGGGAGAGTGATCCGGGGACACAACCTGGTTCGTTGAAGGTCAATCAATGGCAGCACGTCGTGGTTAGCGTCGATGGCGGTCCGAAGATCATCACCTTTGTCGTCGATGGGGTGCTGAACGATGGCGGCACGATGCGGCAGTATGGCTGGGGCCGATTTGATCCGCTGCTGACCAATGTCAGTGGACTGGATGATGTTCGATTGGCTCCGGCGCTTTATGGTGAAATCGGCGGGCTCAACGTCTATGATCGGGCTCTGAAGACGAGCGAGGCGGTCGGAAACTTCCGGGCCGGCAGGTTGTCCGGACGTTGACGATTATTCTGTAAACAAAAATCGGGTAGATAAAAATCGGGGTCCTGAAAACGGACCCCGATGCGGTATCTGCTGCCAGCCAGACCTTCCTTCAGCTTCGCCCTGATTTTAAGCACTGACGAGCCGTTTGTTCAGTTCGGCGAGGCATCCGGTTGCCCAACGGTCATCGGCTCGTGGTCCCTGCGTTGCCATGAGCAGGGCAGAGTAGAGCCAGAGCAGCTCACGTTCAAGATTCGAGTTCATCCAGAGGCGCGCATTGAGCTGGACGTCACGCAGGTCGAAGGGAAGTCCGGCCTGGGTGCTGTTCAGCGGTGAGAGTTTGAGGAACATGACCCCGATCGATCCATCGTTGCCGGTATACTCCGTCAGGGGCAGCCCGTTTGAGCTTACCTGTGCGGGCGCGACAAGTTTGGGGTCGATGCCGGCCGGGACTGTCGGAGCGAGTGTCGTCGCCCCCTGGGTTGCGAGCAGCTTCGCCCTGACGCCGCTGATGGTTCGCGGGCTTCCGACCGGCGGGGTGATCGTCACCTTTCCGGTCAGGACGAGTCGCCAGTCATCGATTGCCGCCGAGACCGGTGTGTACCTGAATTGAAAGACCTGCTTTTGAGATTGGCCAGACTTGCTAATCTGACTGGATTCAATCGTCCCGACGAACTCCTTGCCGGAGGGAGTCGTGTGGATCGAATGAAGCTTGGGGAGGGAGACGGCCTTCGGTTTTGTAAACATAGCGCTAGATGTTCCCCCGTTTGATCTCTTCGGTCATGTAGTCACAGGCGCGAATGGTCAGTGCGAGGATCGTCAGCGTCGGGTTCTGATTGGCGGCGCCGACGAAGGCCGCGCCATCGGTGACGAAGACGTTCTTCACATCGTGTGTCTGGTTATATTTGTTGAGGACGGATGTTTGGGGATCGCTGCCCATGCGCGCGGTTCCCAGTTCGTGGATGATCCGCCCCGGGGAGGTCATGACATTCTGGGTTCGAATATCGACTGCCCCAGCCTGTCGAAGGATCTCGGTTGCGCTCTCCGCCGCGTCGCGCGCCATCTCACGCTCGTTTTCGGAGTGCTGGATGTGGACTCTGAGCGCTGGAATGCCCCAGGCATCGACCACGCCGTCCGGATCGATTTCGACATAGTTTTCGAACCGGGAGAGCATATTGGCGCGGGTCGTCAGTCCGACTGGCGCGACATACCAGCGACGAACTGTCTTCTTGAAGTCTGCGCCAAAGCCGGGAGTTCTTCTGGCATTGCCGGGGAAAGCGCCGATCGATGAGCCTCCCTCGAACCCGTAACCGCGAAGGAAGCGAGGATGTTTTGTCCGCGCATCGAGGTTGCGGAAACGCGGAACGAAGATCCCGGACGACTTGCCATCCTCGTTGACCGTTGCGCGTCCGGCGAGCATGGGAAGATATCCCGATGCGCCCGTTCCGCCAAAGTGGTCAACGAGGTAATGTCCGAGCACTCCGGATGAGTTGCCAAGTCCTTTCGGATGCTGATCGGAGGTCGAGTTGAGAAGCAGGCGCGTCGATTCAAGGGTTGAGGCGGCAACGATCACCACTCTCGCGGTAAATTCCAGCTCCTGGCGCGTCAGTCTGTCGACGAGGGCGACGCCTTTCGCCTTGCCCGTATTTGGATCGACGGTGATATGCCGGACGACAGAGTTCGGGCGCAGCGTCATCTTTCCGGTTGCCGCGGCCGCCGGGAGGGTCGAGGAGAGCGAATTGAACATTGCCCCAACCGAGCAGCCATTGCCGCAGCTTCCGCAGTAGTGGCACTGGGCGCGACCATATTTCCGATGTTGATCCCGAACCTGGGTCAGCATGGCGACACGCGGCTGGATCAGATTCCAGCCGAGCTTCTTCGTCGCTGATTTCAAAATCTGATCACCGCAGGTGAGGGCCATTGGCGGCAGATAATTGCCGTCCGGCTGCCACCAGAGGCCATCCCGATTGCCGCTCACCCCGATCCACTCCTCTGCCTTGTCGTAGTATGGCGCGATCTCCTTGTAGTCGATCGGCCAGTCGGCATCGAAGCCGTCGTGGCTCGCCGCCTTGAAGTCGAGGTCGGAGAAACGCCACGAAAGCCGTCCCCAATGGAGCGTCTTTCCACCAACGATCCGCGCCCGCACCCAGGTGAATGGCTTGCCGGGATCGGTCGTGTATGGATGCTCTGAATCTTTAACGTAGAAATGGCTGCTGAATTCGCCGGCAGTGTCCTGCATCCACTGCTCTGTCTGCTTCTGCCCCGGCTTCCAGAGACCGCGATACACCGATTCGTACGAGAACTTGTTCATGTTGAAGTCCCGCAACGGATCGATCATCGGCCCGGCTTCGAGGACCAGTACCTCGAAGCCGCGCTCGGTCAGCTCCTTTGCCGCCATTCCACCCGATGCCCCGGAGCCAATGATGATTGCATCGTACTTCTTTTTTGGCAGGGCCGGTTTCATCGCTGCTTGTATACTCTGCACGTTTAACTCCTGCTATTTGGCGCTATTATTTGCCATAAGAGACGCGATAGATGAAGCCCTTGTTGTCATCCGAAATGTAGAGTGATCCGTCTGCACCGGTCACCACACCCGCCGGCCGGCCAGAGACCTCGCCATTGCTCAGAAAGCCGGTGACGAAATCGTCGATGCTCGTCACCTTGTTTTTGGCGATGTTGACGCGGACGACCTTATAGCCGATACGCTCCTTGCGTCCGGTCGGGCTTGAGCCGTGAAGTGCGACGTAGAGGGTGCGATAGGCTGCCGGGAACTTCCGGCCATCGTAGAAGGCCGCGCCGACCGGTGAGATGTGGGCCGGCAGCGCATAGGCTGGTGGCACGGCATCCTCTTTTTTCAGCGATCCCTTCGGGTTGGACAGGTCGGCGTTCGGGACATTGTCGCCGACAAAATAGGGGAAGCCGTAGTGTTTGCCATCCTCGATCAGGTTGATCTCGCAGGGGGGGAACTCTTCGCCAAGCTTGTCCTGGCCCATGTCGGTCGACCAGAGCTTGCCGGTCTTCGGATCGAAGTCGATTCCGATCGCGTTGCGGAGGCCCTTCGCGAAGACGCGGCCGCCAGTGCCGTCGGCGTTGTACTGCATGATCGTTGTGCGTCGCTCGTCCTCTTCCTCGCACGAGTTGCAGGAGGAGCCGATCGAGACATACATCCTGCCGTCCGGGCCAAAGTCGACTGTCCGTGTCCAGTGGGAGGTCGTCGAGACTGGCAGATCGACCACTTTCTCGGGTGTTCCCTGCGCCTTGCCACCCTCGTATTTCATCCGCAGGATTGCCGGATTGGTGGCAATGTAGAGGTATCCCTTGTGGAAGGCGACGCTGTGCGGCCTGGTCAGTCCGCTCGCCACCACCTCGACCGCATCGGCCTTGCCGTCACCATTGCGGTCCGGCAGGGCGACGACGTCACCCTTCGGCTGCCGCGCGATGAAGAGTACTCCATCCGGGCTCACCGCCATCAGTCGGCCGCCGGTGATCTCAGCGGCGAAGACATCGACCTTGAATCCTGTCGGAACCTGGAGCGTCGCGGGTTTCGGTGGAGCTGCCGGCGCTGGTGCGTTCTGGGCCAGTACAGCGTTGATCATGAACAGGCAGCCAAGCGCTGCCGGGAAAAATAGCGTCTTCTTCACGGTGAACTCCT
>JBEIMN010000128.1:0-7538 GCA_040378705.1 Acidobacteriota bacterium | reverse complement strand
CTTCACATCACCGAGAACCTGATCGTAGGTTCGGTTCTCCTTGACGATGTAGATGACGTGCCTGATCGGTGAGGAGTCTCCGACCCGCACCGGAATCGCTGTCTTTATCTTTGGTGCGCGCGCCGCCTTGAGGAGGTCGTCGGTGTAGGGTGAATTGGCGTAGACGCGCCTGGTAAACTGTGCCAGTTTCGCCGCCGTCGGCACCGGAATCAGTGAGATCGTCCCCTTGAGCAGGCTGCCAATATATTCCGTGTCCTTACCCCGAACCTTGTTCGGTACCGGGCCGTTCGCGTTCGGCGCCGAGACAAGCCCTTTTCCATTCGCGACGATCAATTGTTTGCCGTCCGGGCTGACCCGGACCGAGGCCGGATACCAGCCGGTCGGAATGAACCCGGTTACGCGCCCCTCGTCCGGATCGGCGACACTGGCCACTGCGACGTTGTTGTTGTCGGCGTTGGCAATGTAGAGCGTCTTCTCATCCGGCGAGAGCGCGAGGGCATTGGGCGTGCTGCCGATGGGTGATTTCGGATGCATGGCCGTCGAGATTGCCGCCACCGCGCGGCCCAGTCGCGTCTCGATTACCGAGACGGTGTTGCTGTTCCCGTTGGCAACGTACAGTATCCGCCCGTCTCGCGTCAGCTCCAGATCGTTTGGATGATCGCCAACTCCGATCGTTCCAACAACCTGGTTGATCGCCGTGTCGATCAGCGAGACACTCTGCGACCCCCAGTTGCTGACGTAGACCAGTTTCCCGTTTGGCGCGACGACGCAGTCGTAGGGATACTCTCCAACCTCCACCTTCGCCACCACTTTGCGCGTCGTCAGATCGACGACCGCGACCTTGTTCGAGAGGTTCTCGGCAACGTAAAGGTGCTTTCCGTCGGGCGAGGCACCGATCCCGGCCGGAAAGGCGAACTCTCCGCGTCCCGTTCTCCGCGCTTCTTCGCGCCCGCGCTCGTTCAGTGCGTGATACTGCTGACTTCCCAGGATGATTACCCCTGATTTTGTCGCTTTTCCGTTCTCGAAATCGAAGACCAGCAGCTCATTGTCATCCCCACCCGAAAGGTAGAACCGTTTGCCATCCTTCGCAAACTCTATTCCAATCCACGACTTGCCAACCGTGATCGTCTGCGTCTTCTGCCCTGTCACCCGATCGATGATCTCGATATTCTGATCGCCGTTGCCGTTTGTCGTTACCACCACATACCGGCCATCACGGCTCAGAACCATGTTCAACGGCAGATCGCTGGTCGGGATTTGACTCCCCTCCGGCGTCAGTGTCCAGCCATTGGGAAGAAGTGTGCCAACCGCACGCTTTCCCGGCAATCTCCGCGGTGACTGCGCATCACTCGTTGGAACCGGAAGCCAGAATGACCAGAATGCAAAGACTGTAATCAGCAGGCTCGACACGAGCGCGGCGATGCTGTATTTGACGGCACGAACGGGCATGAAACCTCCATCTGAGAGTTAGTTCTGTTGATGTTTCAGCGTCCTGACCGCCGTCCATCCAATGGTCTCCCAGGGGTGCGACGCTGAATCATTGAAAAGGTGATCCTCAGTCTACACCCTGTCTCCATCACTTTCACTGATGTTAACCATCTTTGATACTATTTAACTTAGTTTTAAGGGGTTTTAAGGGGTTTAAGGGCTTTTAAGGGCAGGGGAGTTGGAAGGGGATTTCCGGTGCATACTCAGGCTTGGCTCGTAACAAGCGAGACCAGCGACGGCTCGGCCACCGGCTGGCCAGCCTCGTCATGCGCCCCAACCGCCGCGTCGAGTTCGCGCGATATATCTCCGGAACCGGTCGGCAGCGAGCTGAAGTCGAAAAGCCCTGTGTCGAGCAGGTGTGATGGCGTGACTTTTCCGAGCGCGGTCAGCATCGATTGACGGATACCCGGGATCTCGGTCTGCAACTGGTCGATCAGCCGTCTGACACGCTTCCGCTTCAGATTCTCCTGCGAACCGCAGAGGTCACAGGGGATGATCGGGAAGTCCATCGTCGCCGCGAAATCGGCGATATCCTTCTCCCAGATATAGGCCATCGGTCGAATGACCATGTTTCTTCCATCGTCCGAACGAAGCGCCGGCGGCATGGCCTTCAGCGAGCCGACATAGAAAAAATTGAGGAGAAACGTCTGGAGAATGTCGTCAGCATGATGTCCAAGCGCGATCTTTGTACACCCCTCTTCGACCGCGATGTTGTAAAGAATTCCGCGCCGCAGTCGAGAACAGAGCGAACAGAAGGTCTTACCCTCCGGAACCAGCCGCTTGACGACCGAGTAGGTATCCTTTTCGACGATCCGGTATGGAACTCCCAGCGTCGCAAAGTACTCCGGCAGGATATGGCCGGGAAAGCCGGGCTGCTTCTGATCGAGATTGACCGCGAGCAGCTCGAAGTCGACCGGTGCTCTCCGTCGCAGATCCATCAACAGGTGGAGCAGCGTGTAGCTGTCTTTTCCACCGCTCAGGCAGACCATGATCCGGTCGCCGTCCTCGATCATACTGAAATCCCTGATCGCCTCTCCCATCCGGCGAAGCAGGGGCTTCCGCAATTGTTCGGTGCTCTCCATCTCCTTGCGATCCATACGGCTAATTCCTGACACTCTCTCTGGCCCATTGCTTGCAGTAATATGCATCCACGATGCGTCCAAACCAGGTAATGAGATTAGGCCATGGCACAGAGTTCGTCAAACCCGCCAGTTAAAGCGTATACAGTTAAAGCGTATAACGGAAGAGCGCCCCGGCGACGGGAATGTTGCCCGGACGCGAGAGTCCGTCGTGCTGCATCAGAACGTAGAACTCGCCGGAAAGACGCTCGCTCATCTGCCGGATGATTCCGGCCGAGATCCGGTTGCGATACCAGCCGTATGCCGCACCATTCGCACGGTGCTGATCCGAATGCCAGATCTCGTCGGCGATGAATGGCTTGAATTTGAAGTTGCCGATCTGTGCCGGATGATCGATCTGGAGCCGATTCCGGTAGACGTTGAAATCGGCGGTGTTCGGGCGAACCCGTCGCTCATAAAGATTCCGGTCGGTGAAGAGAAATTTGCCGAGGTTGCCCTTCAGCGTCGCATTCATAATCAAACGCTCCTCGTGGATGATCTTTCCCGGATAGGGCTGGTATTCGACGTGAAGGTAGGTTGGCATGATCGTCAGATGCGGATTGATCTTGAACGCATAGCCGGCTCCGATCCGCTCATCGACCGGTCGCTGCCAGTTTCGGCCGATCCGGACAACCCCAATTACTACCAGATCCTGTTTTTTGTTGACGTGCTTCGTCACCTGAAGCTCGCTCCAGAACTGGTGATCCTCGCGTGGCGGTGTAATGGAAGATGTTGTCTGGGCCAGTAAAACTGACCCGCTCAGCAGAAGCGTGCAGGCAAGCACACGAATTCCAGTCAGAAACATTGGGCTCTCTCCGGTTGGTACTATCAGTCCCGTGTCGTTGTTGAATTATTTCAAACTTGAATTATCTGATTTGAATAAAGAATTGGGTGGCGACTCAGGGCTCGGTAACCATTTTTACCGTCGATTCCACTGCCGACTCCACTGCCGATTTTGGCGTGGTCGTCAGCCGATGCGCGGCTTTCGCCGGCAGGTGGATGAAGAATGCCGGAAAGAGTCCCCCGATGATTAGAAAGAGCAGGGCCGCCGTCAGCACCCAGCGCTCACGCGGCAATGCATCGGAGAGATGGGTTGCGACGCTGCCCGGTTTCCCGAGAAAGAGCGAGGCGAAGAGCCGGATGATGTTGAAGGCATTGAGCGCCGTCACGATCGGAAGGATGAAGCCAAGCAACGGATGCGTCTCGAGCGTTCCGTGCAGCAGCAGATCCTCCGCCGAGAAGCCGAGTGTCAGCGGCAGTCCGACCAGCGATAGTCCGGCAATCGCGAAAAAGACCGCGAGCCTCGGTGCTCCCTTCGCCAGACCAAGAAACCCTTTGCCGTCGAGCGGCGCGCCAAGCCGGGCCTCGATTGCCGCATAGACGGCTGTCAACGCCGATGTCGCGACCACCACGACCTGCCAGTGAACGAGCGCTCCAGTGATCGCGTCCAGATTTGAACTCTCAAGTCCGGCGACGAGAAAGGACGACTGGCTGATTGCAAGCAGTGCGAGCAGCCGGCGGGGCTTCCGCTCGCTGATCGCGAGCAGTGCCGTGTACGCGGCTGTCAGCAGTCCCAGATCCCCAAGCAGCGGCAGTGTTGCGGCCGATACGTCCGGCAGCAGCGGCAAGGTCAACCGCGCGATCGCGAAGGCGCCGAGATGCCCGTTGAAGAGCAGAGTTAATGGAATCAGTGGCCCCTGCTCGAAGGATGGCGCCACCCAGCTGTGGGCTGGAAAGAGCCCTTTTCGCAGGATGATCGCGATCAGCACGAAGGCGAACGCAGCATAGAGTATCGGTTCACCACCGGCACGCGGCAGGCTCATGCTCAGGCTCCCGCCGGGACTCGCGCCCGGCGTCCCGATCGCAATCAGCGCGACGCCGGCAATCAGCATTACCGCGCTCACTACCAGAATGATCCGGGCGGCCGGGGGGACCGAATTCTCCTCCGTCTGACTGAAGAATCGACGATCAAGGAATGGAATCAGCGTTGCCGACCAGGCAAGCGCAAAGATCGCCAGATTGTCTGCCGCATAGGCCGCAAGGGTCGAAGCGGTCAGTATCAACAGACCTGAGATCCACTGCGGGGTAATCTTGCGTCGCGGCGCGATCAGGACCAGACCAAGTGTCAATCCACCAAAGAGCGGCAGCAGCAGCCCGTTCAGCGGGTCACCGGAACACCATCGCGCCAGAAACGGTAATGGCTCATAGAGCCGGCGGCCATCGCCGCGCTCAATCTCAATACCAGCTGCGACCAGCCCCAGAAATGAGATCGCCATTCCGACGATCGCTCCATTTCTGGCGCGTTCAGCCAGGACCTGTCGCCACGACCAGATCGCCGTCCCAATCAGAACCATCAGACTCAGACTGATCCAGGGAAAAATAAGTTGATCAGACATCGGCACGCTCCATCGAATTATTGATCGATCCGATCGCCGATCTCTTCAGCGCTCGCATCCCGGTCCGGGTTGTCAATTGTCCCACTCCATTCCGAACAGGGCCAATGATGATATCTGTCCAACGTGTCTCGAGGCGATTGAAGAACTGCGAGAGCTTCGAGATCGGGTTGGTTCCCAGTCTTTCGATTAGTGTATCGTGATGGCCCTGCTCGATCGCCAGCCGGTAGAGCCACGAACGAAGCCCGACCGGCAGAAGCTGCTCGTAATGAGCCCCGGTCTCGCCAAGGTGTCCGCCCGCTGCCGCGTGTATTCGGTGATGATCGTGAAGCATCGATGGCGCGCGCAGAAACTGGAGCGTCCGCACGATCGCGTGGCTTGTGATGTGGAACAGCGCGATCCACTTCAACCCGAGTCCGATCTCGACGAAGATCAATCCGAGCTGGGTCATTGCCGCATACCCGATCGACGTCTTCGCATCGGCACAGGCTCGACCGACCATCGTTCCGTGAATTGCCGTCAGCGTGCCGATGATGATCACACTCGTCGTCACGATCGCCGATGCCTGGATCAGTGGCTGCGCTCGCAGCAGCAGGTAGGCCCCGGCGTGAATGGAGAGCGCGCCATAAAATATCGCGCTCGATGGCGTCGGTCCCTCCATGGCCCGCGGAAGCCAGCCGGAGAAGGGAATCTGCGCCGCCTTTCCCATCGCACCGAGCAGGAAGAGCATCCCAACCACCGTTGCACCGGACCCGGTCAGTACAGAGGTTCCATCCGGCCACGGCCTGGTAAAGATCGAGTCGGAGGCGGCGGTCCCAAGGTAGTGATGGAGCATCGCCACTCCGGTCAACAGCCCGATGTCGCAAACGCGGTAGGTCAGGAAGACGCGGATCGCACTTCGAATCGGGTCGTCACGAAACTGAAAAAAGCCGATCAGCAGGACTGAACTCAACCCGACCAGCTCCCAGCCACCGATCACCAGATCAAATGTGCCGGCCGTGAAGAGCAGCAGCACACCAAACCCAAAGAGATTGAGAAGAATAAAGAATCGCAAAAATCCCGGATCCCGGTGGAGATAGCGGACCGAAAAAGCACCAATCACCCCAGTCAGCACCGTACTCAGCGCGACCAGTGGCAGCGACAACCGATCAACTATCAGCAGAAGCTGGAATCGGTACTCCTCCACCTCGAACCAGTTTCCGAGCGGCAGTCGAATCTCGTGCTGTCCGCTTCGGAGCATCGTGATGAAGAGAATCAGTACTCCGATCGACGCCAGTGAGTAGCAGAGACTCGTCAGTCGGGCAACCGTCCGCTCACGCAATTCGACTCCGAGCAGCCAGCTCAGCCCCAAAATCGCGCAGACGATCGCTGGCAGAAAAACGATAAATCCAATTAAAGATTCCATAATTTTATGATCAGTATTTATTTATCATGTCAGCCCGCATTCACCACCCGGTGAGTCTCCAGTCACACCCGCGGTGACCCGTTCGACGCGACTATTCGGGCAATCGGCAGATAGTCGGATTTTCCAAGAAACCATTCAGGTGAGGTGCTGAATTCCGGTATATTATCCGCCAGCTCGGTGAAGGGTTCAAAGACGCCATTACGGTAGACACTGATCAGGCCATCCGCCGGATCGATCGTCACGAGACGAATCCAGCGATTTTCAATCAGTTCGCGTACCATGTCGCTCCTGAAGGCCGACTGCAGCACCTGGTCAGGACTATTTTCGACGATCAGCAGCAGCCGAACCGGTTCGTGAACCTCGACCATCCGCCATGGAAGCCCGGTTCGCAGATCGCTCACCGGCCCATTCATGACCCCGACGAGGCCGGTCACGTTGTGCGGCAGCTTGGTCCCACAGCCATACCGTTCATTGTCGACGAAGGAGAAGTAGTACTCAAGGTTGATGCCGGCGCAGACAGGTCCGGCTGCACCGAGAAGAGCGGCGAGCGACTTGCCTTCGTCGTCGATCGTCGGATCGTACGAGATCAGAAACGCGCGGCGGTCAAGGAAGAGTCCACGTGTCAGCTTGCGGCGACCGACGATGGCCACGGCATTGGTCGCGTGACCATACTCAGGTCGTGGTTCGGCGAGATGCTCGGAGCGTTCCTGAACGTGTCGAAGCGCGTCGGCGGGCGTCTTGTCCGCCCACGCCGCTTCAAAGCGGCGTGAGCGTTCAAGCGCATTCCCCGCACGGGCTGCGTCCAAGACCGTGCGGATGAATATCGTGTCGGCTTCGTGACTTGCCGGAACATCCTCAACATCGAAAAAGATCACATCATCGTTGCAGGTGTCGTGGTAACCGCCGAGGAACCAGGTGTCTTCAGGGATCTCGATACCAAGTTCCATCACCCTTTTCCGAACTGCCGGATTATTGGCCATCGCCGCAAAGAGCCGGGCGTTTGGGCCACCACGCCGTCCTCCGCAGGCGCCGCAATCGTGTGCCGATTCGTGAGGATTGTTGAGGCTGGTTGAGCCGTGGCCCAGAATGACGACGAGACGTGAAAGCCTGGAAAAAGTGCTGATCACCCCGGCG
>JBEIMN010000127.1:0-7540 GCA_040378705.1 Acidobacteriota bacterium | reverse complement strand
GTTGATCTCCGGCTCCCTGACCGACCGTGGAACGGACGGAATCGCCGCCTCGTGGAAGACGACCTCAACCCCGTCCATGGCCTGGCGCAGCGCCTCAGGATCGCGAATATCCCCCTCTATGAGCTCGAGCTGCCCGGCAAGATGGGCGAGATTCTCGCGTCGCCCAGTCAGAAAATTGTCAAGCACACGCACTTTATCGCCCCGACGGATCAGCGCCTCCGCAATGTGCGATCCGATAAAACCCGATCCGCCAGTTACCAGATAGGTCTGCGGCTGATTCTTATTTGAAGTATCGACCAAAATTGATCCTTTCACCGGGGAAAAATTACAGTTGATCCAGCCCCCCCCCACCTAAACTTTAGTGGCAATCGGAGCAGTTGGGCGGAGCCTGCCAGCTCGCGCCTCAAACCAATAAACATAGATAGTAAATCCGATCAGGATCGTCAAGCAAGTAACTGAAATCGCAATTCGTGACCGGTCCGTGGCGGCGCGACAGAAGAGCCCGCCGCCGGCCGTGATCAGATTGAGTCCATAGTAGGTCAGCGTCACCCGACGATGGCTCTGCCCGGAGGCGATAAGCCGCTGGTAGAGATGGGAGCGATGCGCCTCGTGAAGCTTTTCGCCACGGCGCCAGCGAAGCAGAATCGTCAGCGTGGCATCGTAAAGAAAAGGCGAAAAGACCAGCATAATCGAGACCAATGGAACCGGATGTGAGCCCGTGCCGGCCATCAGAACGGCAGTGGCAGCCAGAACATAGCCTGTAAAAAGGCTTCCGACATCGCCCATAAAGATCCGTGCAGGTGGAAAATTATGGACGAGAAAGCCGAGACAGGCCGCCGCCAGCATCAGGCTCGACGCTCCTGACAATTGATATCCCGCCCCCAAATGCCAGACTGACGGATTGGAGAGAAGAAAGAGCGCCAGCCCCTGGATCGCACCGCTTCCCGCCGCAAGTCCGTCGATGCCGTCCATAAAATTGAAGATATTGCTGAATCCGGTCAGCCAGACCACGGTCAGCACTATTCCAGTGAAGCTGCCAAGAAACCCGAAACTGGTAAACTCGATCCGCCCGATCAATGGCAGATCGAGTTGCAGAAAAATTACCCCGGCGAGGATCGCAATCAATGCCGCCAGAAACTGTCCGAGATATTTTGGAAGCGGCCCGATCTGCTTCACGTCATCGATCAGTCCGACGGCCGCGATGGTGACGTAACCGAGCATCACCAGCCAGAAACTGACCGTGAAGAGCGGGTTCGCCACGTTGGGCAGAGTCGGCAAAAACAGCGTGAGCACCGGCAGAATCAGCGTCGAGGCCAGCGCAATGCCCAGCCCGCCGGTTCGTGGCGTTGGCTTGCTGTGCGAACTGCGATGGTTCGGAATATCGAGCGCGCGCAGCCGGCCAGAAGTGCTGATCAAACGGCTCGTCGTGAACCAGGCGATCAGGAGCGAGGCCAGACCGGCCGGCACGAGAATCACGATCGATTGCATAACTCCCAGCATCATTATGGCTTCTGGAACGCTTCCGGCGTCCTCCTGATGTACATTCTTCTGATCCCGAATCATTCGCGGGAAAGCGATGGTACGACCCGCTCGCATCGCTCCGCAACCTCTTCCCGCAACCCGTGACGAAGCCCGATCCGCGGCCGGATACCAAGCTCCCGGATGATCCGGCTGGAATTGAAACGTGTATTCTGCGCCAGTTTCCTGACCCGATCGAGCGAGATGGGGAGGGCGCGGCCAAGCAGCCCTGCGGCGATGTCGGCAGTCATCCCAAGCGCCAGCGCCGGCAGAAGTGGGAGACGATGGATCTTCCGCGAATCGCCGAGCAGCTCAGCAATTGTCTGTGCAATCTCGCGTTGTGAATAGGGACGATCATCGGCAACAATATAGATTCGTCCCGCACTTCGCACATCTTCGGCAACCGTGAGCGAGGCATCAACGACGTTGCCAACGGCTACCATACTCTTCTCATTATTTCCGTCACCGATGATCAGATACCGCCGACGGCGAATCGCATCGATCAGCGCGGCGACATTGCCGCGGTCGCCTTCGCCGTAGACGACTGGCAGGCGGAGTACCGTCATCCTGACCGTGCTCCGCGCGCCACCTTCGAGAACTATCTTCTCGGCGGCGAGCTTGCTTTGGCCATAATGGGTTGGCGGATCGACCGGGCTCTCCTCGTCTGCAACATCATCGCCCGGCGGATAGACGGCGACCGAGCTGTAAAAGACGAACGAACTGACACGGTGCCGGATTGCCGCCTCGACCAGGCAGCGTGTCCCTTCGACATTGACCCTGAAGAAATCTGATTCGGCAGTTCCGGGTGGAGCGTGAACGCAGGCCGCGGCGTGGTAGACCTGGTCAGTCCCGGAGATCGCCTCATCGACCAGGTGCGGATCGTTGATGTCACCTTCGCGCAGTTCGACTCCCGGCATCGCGGCAAGGTGAGCGGCCCTTCGACGATCCCTGACGAGGGCGGTAACGAGAAAACCACTCGCGGCGAGCCGCCGGGTCAGATGGGTCCCGAGGCACCCGGTCGCCCCCGTCACCAGCGCAGTCCTTTGAATCAGGCCGGTCATCATTTCTGAGCTCCGGCCCCAACTCCGGATTCAGCTCCGGATTCAGCTCCGGATTCACCCCGGACGATCGATTCGAGCACCAGACGATAGCCACCGGTAATGGCTGGACGAGCAAAATTGCGCTCTGCATACTCCCTGCCCTGCCGCCCGCGCCGTTGCAACTCCGCCGGCTTCAGTGCCAGCTCCCGGACCGCTGCCGCAAGGGCCGGTCCATCTTCAGGCGGCACACACCAGCCGCTCCCCGCTTCATCCGTCAAATTCCAGACACTGCTGCCAGGATCGACCGCCGCGAGATATGGCTTTCCGGCGGCCATAATCGCATACGTCTTGCACGGCACCGAATTCTCAGTGATCCCCTTCCGCAGTGGGATCAACGCCAGATCGCACGAAGCGTAAAGCAATGGCAGATCGGCCTCGGGCTGAAGCGGAAGAAACCTGACACTCGCCAGCCCGCGCCGCTTGGCGGACTCGATCAGATCTTCGCGACACGTCCCCTGACCGACGATCAGAAACAGTGGCGACTCGCTGACTATTGTGGCCATTTTAGCCATTGTCGATTCCAGTATCTCCGCCGCATCGAGAATGACCTCGATCCCCTGCGAAAGACCAAGATTCCCCGCATAAAGAACAACGAATCGGTCTGCCAGCCCGTGCCTTGTCGCAAAGTCGTTCTGCCGCGGCAGCGGACGCAGTCTCTCCGTATCGACAAAATTGGGCAGCACGACAATCTTGTCCGCTGCCACCCCCTTCCGCTCCAGGTTGGCCCGGAACTCTTCCGAGATGGCAAATATCTTTCGGCTCGTCTGGTAGATGAAACGCTCCAGCCGCTCGAAGAAGGCAATTATCCGTCGACCACGCAGAACTCCGAGCCGAACCGCCACCTCCGGCCAGATATCCTGCAGATTATAACAGTATGGCGCACGCTTGATCAGGCTCAGCAGCCAGGCGGAGATCCCGATCGTCAGCGGCGGAGAGATCGCGAAGATCACGTCCTGACGCCCACTCAGCAGACCGGCAACGAGTGAAGAGATGTTGAAGGAGAGATAATTGAGGATTCGCCCAAGGCTCGACCGACCTGGCGCGACGTAGATATATGATCTGATGACCCGAACCGGGCCAACCCGATCCCACTGGAGCAGACGCCGCCGATACTCCGGCCAGACCGCCGGACAACTGTAGTGTGGAAACGAGGCGAGGACAGTCACTTCGTGTCCCGCCGCCGCCCAGTCCTCGCATAGTGCACGAATGATCGGCCCATTCGACTGACAGCGATCCGGCTCGTAATACAGGCTGAGCACAAGAATCTTCATAAACACCAGGCCGAAACAGTGTCCGGGGAGGCCATCCGGCGCGCAAGTCCTGACCAGACTTCACCGGCTGATCCTCCCCGGACACTCATCGATCAGTCTTCATCATCCCGCAGCTTCTCGATGACCGTGAAGTCTTCGAGTGTCGACACATCACCGACGACATTTCCGCTCGCGGCGATCTCACGCAGCAAACGCCGCATGATCTTACCGGAGCGTGTCTTGGGAAGCAGGTCGGTAAATCGAATATCGTCGGGCTTGGCGATCGGTCCGATCTCGCGCGCGACGTGGTCACGAAGCTCCTTGCGGAGCTGTTCGGAGCCCTCGTTTCCACCCTCAAGCGAGACGAAAGCGACAATCGCCGATCCCTTCAACTCGTCCGGTCGACCAACGACCGCCGCCTCTGCCACCTTCGGATGCGAGACGAGCGCACTCTCGACCTCTGCCGTTCCAAGCCGGTGCCCGGCGACGTTCAACACATCATCAACCCGACCCATGATCCAGAAGTATCCGTTCTCGTCACGACGTGCCCCGTCTCCCGCGAAGTAGACCCCCGGAATATCTTTCCAGTACTGGATACGGAAACGCTCATCATCCCCCCAGATCGTTCGGAGCATCCCCGGCCACGGCTTGCGGATCACCAGATACCCACCTTCGTTGACCCCGACCGACTGCCCATTGCGGTCGACAATGTCGATCGATATCCCCGGAAGCGGACGTGTCGCCGTCCCGGGCACCGTCGGAGTCGCCCCCGGCAGCGGCGAGATCATGATGCCCCCCGTCTCCGTCTGCCACCACGTATCGACGATCGGGCACCGCGCCTTCCCAATCACATTGTGATACCAGATCCACGCCTCGGGATTGATCGGCTCTCCAACCGTTCCCAGCAATCGCAGCGACGACAAGTCGTGGTTCAACACGTGATGCTCGCCCCACTTGATGAAGGAACGGATTGCCGTCGGTGCAGTGTAGAAGATATTGACCCGGTGACGCTCGATGATATCCCAGAAACGATCCGGCCCGGGATGGTTCGGTGCCCCCTCGTACATCAACGTCGTCGCCCCGTTGGCCAGCGGACCATACACCACATAACTGTGGCCAGTTACCCAGCCGATGTCCGCCGTACACCAATATATGTCCTCGTCCCGAATGTCGAAGACCCACTCGTGCGTCATGGCCGCCTGCGTCAGATAGCCGCCGGTCGTATGCAGAATCCCCTTCGGCTTTCCGGTCGTCCCCGAAGTGTAGAGGATGAAGAGCGGATGCTCACTGTCAAGCTCCTCAGCCGGGCAGTTCGCATCGACCGTCAGCATCAGCTCGTGCCACCAGTGATCGCGCCCCGGCTGCATCTGGATGTCCGACCCTGTCCGCTTGACTACAACGCAGGTGTGAACCGTCGGAGTCTGCTTCAACGCGTCATCGACCGCCGCCTTGAGCGCGACGATACCGCCACGCCGGTATCCACCATCGGCCGTGATCACCGCCCGGCAGCCGGCATCGTTGATCCGGTCACGCAGCGCGTCGGCTGAAAATCCACCAAAGACGATCGAGTGCGGCGCACCAATCCGCGCACAGGCGAGCATCGCGATCGACAACTCCGGGATCAGCGGCATGTAGAGCGCGACCCGGTCGCCTTTCTGAATCCCCATCTTCTTCAGAACGTTGGCAAATCTGCAAACCTCGTCGTGGAGCTGCTGATAGGTCAGCGTCCGTACCTCTCCCGGCTCACCTTCCCAGATGATTGCCGCTTTGTTGCGACGCCAGGTAGAGAGGTGACGGTCGAGGCAGTTGTAGGCGACATTCGTCGTCCCTCCGACAAACCATTTCGCGAAAGGAAGATTCCACTCCAGCACCCGATCCCATTTCCGAAACCAGTGCAGCCGTTCAGCCTGAGTGGCCCACCAGGCTTCCGGATCGGCCTCCGCCTCCGCGTATAGCCGCTCAAACTCCTCCATCCCACGAACCCGTGCCTGTGCCTGAAACTCCGCCGGCGGCGGGAAGATTCGCGTCTCCGTCAATACCGATCTGATCGTAAGCGATGATGGATCTTCATTTATCGACATGATTCTTAAACTCCGATCTGTCCGGGACACAGTGGCCCCAATTACTATTTGATACCATTAATGCCTGTTTATACTGTCAACATCCGCTAATGCAACTCGGCCTTTTCCGCTCCCATTCCGGTATTGGCACGAACGATCAATTCCGGATACCTCGCCTCCGCCTCCGGCTCACGACCGAGCAGCGTTCCAATTACCGCACCAAGAAAACCGAGCGGAATACTGACGATTCCCGGATTCTCGAGCGGAAAGATCGGATTCGACTTCATCATACTCGGACTGAGCATGATCAGGACGAGCGAAGAGATCAGACCGGTCGCCAGCCCGGCGACCGCACCATAGGTATTGAACCTCCGCCAGAAGAGCGAAAGAACTATTGCCGGGAGATTGGCCGAGGCCGCCACGGCAAAGGCCAGCGCAACCAGAAAGGCGACATTGGCCGTCGGCCCGAGCATGATCGCCAGCGCGATCGAGATCGCACCGACGACGAAGGCCGTGACACGCGCCACCAGCACCTCTTCACCCTGCTTCATCTCGCGGCCATGGTGCAGCACATTGGTCCAGAAATCATGCGCGAACGAGGTCGAGGCGCTGATCGTCAACCCCGCGACAACCGCAAGAATGGTCGCAAAGGCGATCGCCGAGATAAAGGCAAAGAAGAGATCCCCGCCAATCGATCGCGCCAGCAATGGCGCACTCATATTCGTCCCACCATTGCCGGCGATGAAGTCACGACCAATGATCGTCGCCGCGCCAAAGCCGAGAAACGTCGTCAGAATGTAGAAGACTCCGATGATGATCATCGCCCAAACGACGCTCCCACGCGCCGTCCGGGCATCGGGTACCGTGTAGAAGCGCACCAGAATATGTGGCAATCCGGCCGTTCCGAAGATCAGCGCCATGCCGAGCGAGATCAGATCGAGCGCGCCATACGGCGGCTTGTAGCGCAGGCCCGGAGTCAGGAAGTTCTGAGTCACCAGATTGCCCGCTCCATCGTGGTAGGTGACGTGCGTCACCGCCTCGAAGAATCGGACGAGGCTGAATCCGAAATGCTTTAAAACCAGGAAGCTCAGCAGTATCGTCCCGCCCAGCAACAGAATCGCCTTGATTATCTGAACCCAGGTCGTCGCGAGCATCCCGCCAAAAACAACATAAACGATCATCAGAATCCCGATGCCGATGACCGCGGTCCGGTAGGTCACCCCCGTATCCTTCAACAGCAACGAGACGAGCGCCCCGGCCCCGACCATCTGCGCGATCATATAAAATGTACTGACCGTCAGTGTCGAGAGCGCCCCCATGGCCCGAACCGGTCTCGGACTCAGGCGATAGGCGAGGACATCGGCCATCGTGTACTTGCCGGCGTTGCGCAACGGCTCTGCGACAACCAGCAGCACCGTCAGGTAGGCAACCAGCCAGCCAACCGAATACATGAATCCATCGTATCCCTGAAACGCGATGATGCCGGCAATCCCGAGAAAAGATGCCGCGCTCATATAGTCACCGGCAACGGCAATCCCATTCTGCCAGGCGGTCAATGAGCGTCCCGCCGCAAAGTAGGCACTCGACCCGGTCGATCGGCGCGCCGCCCACC
>JBEIMN010000126.1:0-7583 GCA_040378705.1 Acidobacteriota bacterium | reverse complement strand
GGGGGCCAACCGTAATCTGGCATCGTATGAGGGGCTGCGGCGGATCGAGGTTCCACTCGATACCGAGCTCGCGACCCTCTTCCACCCGGCACTTCCTGGTAAGCGCTACGCTAAGACGCGGACGCCACTGCGGCGCGCGCGCGTGAAGACGCCGGCCTTCAAAACAGTCGCCGATCTCGCCTTCTGCACGGTATCACAGTTGGCCGAACTGGTGCGGACACGACGCGTCACCTCGGTCGAGCTGACAGAGATGTATCTCGATCGGCTGAAGAAGCAGGGCGAGAAGCTGCTCTGCGTTATCACACTGACAGAGGATCTGGCGCGCCGCCAGGCGGCAGAGGCCGACCGCGAGATCGCCGCCGGAAAGTACCGCGGACCGCTGCACGGCATTCCGTATGGCATCAAGGATCTCTTCGCGACGAAGGGGATACCGACAACCTGGGGCGCGGAGCCATTCCGTGAACAGATGATCAACTATGACGCAACGGTGGTCGAGCGGCTCCGCGAAGCCGGTGCGGTGCTGGTTGCCAAACTCTCGATGGGAGCGCTCGCCCAGGGGGGCCGCTGGTTCAGGGGAATGACGCGCAATCCCTGGCAGCCGGAGGAGACGACCATCGGTTCAAGTGGCTCATCGGCCGGCTCAGCATCGGCGACGGCCGCCGGGCTGGTCGGCTTCGCGATCGGAACCGAGACGCTCGGTTCGATCGTCTCACCATCTTCACGCTGCGGTGTGACCGGACTGCGCCCAACCTACGGTCGAATCAGCCGCTACGGCGCAATGGCCCTCAGCTGGACCATGGACAAGATTGGCCCGATCTGCCGCGGGGTCGAGGACTGCGCCCTCGTCCTCGACGCACTCTATGGCCCGGATAGCCGCGACCTGACAGTCGGCGATGCCGCCTTCAACTGGAATCCCGCCCGCCCACTCGCGAAGATGCGGATCGGCTTCCTCCAGAAAGAGTTCGAGCAGGGCGATGAGGCACGGCGAAAACTCTATGCCACGGCACTCGATGCCCTGCGCGGAGAGGGGGCGAACCTGCAGCCGATCGAACTGCCAAAGTTCGATGCCCAGGTGCTGCGGATCATCCTCAGCGCAGAGGCGGCAACCGCCTTCGACGATATCACGCGTGACGGACGGATCAACCAGCTCTCCGGGCAGGCACCCGGCGACTGGCCGAACAGTTTCCGAACCTCGCGCTTCATCCCGGCGGTCGAATACCTGCGCGCACAGCGCGCACGGCGGTTGCTTATGATCGAAATGGACCGGCTCATGAGCCAGTGGGACGTCTTCGTTTCACCCGCTCCCGGTAGCGCAAGCCTGCTGATAACCAACCTTACCGGCCATCCGGCGGTCGTCACCCCCTGCGGACTGGTCAATAAACTCCCGCAGTCGATTATGTTCACCGGAAACATCTACGACGAAGGCGCTCCGCTGCGGGTCGCATTTGCCTATCAGCAGGTCAGTAAATGGTTGGAGAATAGTAAAATTGGGGAATAGAATTCTCCAGTTCCCAATGAAATCAATAAGGAGACAACGATCGATGTTCAACTATCGCAATTCTATGACAACCCTCATCGGAGTGCTTATTCTCTCGCTGGTCGCGCTGGTCTTCACTGCCGAAACGGCGGCGACACGCCAGACTCCGGCAGGTTCTGCACAATCGACACAAAATGACGGCAAGCTGCGGATCATCGCCTTTGGCGCACATCCGGACGACTGCGAACTGCAGGTGGGCGGCGTGGCCAGCATGTGGGCGGCGCAGGGCCATCACGTCAAACTGGTTGCCGTCACCAATGGCGACATCGGCCACTGGCGCGAAGCCGGCGGGCCACTCGCCACCCGCCGTCGCAAAGAGGTCGCGGAGACGGCCCGCATCTTTGGCAGCTCGGTCGAGGTTCTCGACAATCATGACGGCGAACTGCTCCCAACGCTCGAAAATCGGCGCACCCTGATCCGCCTCATCCGGGAATGGAAGGCCGATCTTGTCCTGAGCCCGCGGCCAAACGATTATCATCCGGATCACCGCTACACCGGAATCCTCGTCCAGGACGCCGCCTATATGGTCACCGTCCCCTTCATCTGCCCGGATGTTCCACCACTCAAGGCCAATCCGATTTTTATGTACTACACAGACCGCTTCATGAAGCCCAATCCGTCGCAGGCCGACATTGCTGTCTCGATCGATTCGGTCATCGACAAGAAGCTTGACGGCCTCGCGGTCATGGAGTCACAGTTTCTCGAAGGTGGAGCGAACGGACACGAAGGGCTGATGCCAAAGAACGCCGCCGACCGTGTCAGGCGCGTCCGCGAGGTTCGCGATATGCATGGCTCACGCAACATCGGCGTCGCCAACCGCTTCCGCTCATCGCTCGTCGAATGGTATGGCGCAGAGGCGGCGGCAAAGGTTAAGTATGCAGAGGCTTTCGAGATCTGCGAATATGGCCGGCGACCGGACAAGGCCGAGCTGAAGCGGCTCTTCCCCTTCTTCAAATAATCACATTCCAATAATCACATTTCAATAATCACATTCCGGGGCAGGATCAGCGCCCCGAATTGCAAAACTGCAAAAGCAAAGGGGCCCATCGTCACCGGCAGGCGGCGATGGGCCCTTCAATTTTTGCCGGAGATGCAATGCCTATCCCGGCTTAGACACCCGGCTTACACAAAAGCACTGAGGCCGGTCACCTGGCGACCAATCGAGAGCATATGAACCTCGTGTGTTCCCTCATACGTGTAGACAGATTCGAGATTGCACATATGGCGCATGATGGAATAATCACTCGTGATGCCATTGGCGCCAAGAATCGACCGGGCGACCCGTGCGCAATCGAGCGCCATCGAGACATTGTTCATCTTCGCCATCGAGACCTGAACAGGGTCCATCAGTCCGGCATCCTTGAGCCGACCAAGCTGGAGGGCGAGGAGCTGTGCCTTGGTGATCTCGGTGATCATCGTGGCAAGCTTCTGCTGTGTGAGCTGAAAAGAGGCGATCGGGCGGTCGAACTGGACGCGCTGTTTGGCATAGTCGAGCGCCGTCTGATAGCAGTCGCGCGCAGCGCCGATTCCCCCCCAGGCAATGCCATAGCGGGCCTGCGTCAGACACATCAGCGGACTCTTCAATCCCCTCGTCCCCGGAAGCAGATTCTCTTCCGGAATCAGGCAATCCTGAAAAAAGAGCTCCGAAGTGACCGAGGCGCGGAGACTCATCTTGTGCTTGACCTCCGGCGCACTGAAACCCGCGGTTCCCTTCTCGACCAGAAAGCCGCGAATCGTACCATCGTCTGTCTTTGCCCAGACGATCGCAATATCGGCAATCGTTCCGTTGGTGATCCAGGCCTTGCTGCCATCGAGCAGCCATCCGCCGGCTACCTTCTTTGCCGTCGTCCGCATGCTGCCCGGATCGGAGCCGGAGTTCGGCTCGGTAAGCCCGAAACAACCGATCACTTCGCCGGCCGCCATTCGCGGCAGCCACTTCAGTCGCTGCTCCTCGGTACCAAACTCGTAGATCGGGTACATGCAGAGCGCGCCCTGAACCGAGACAAAACTGCGCAACCCGCTGTCGGCAGCCTCCAGCTCCTGTGTAATCAGTCCGTATGCGACATTGCTGACACCGGCGCAACCATATTTTTCCGGCAGATTGGCGCCGAAGAGACCAAGTTCTGCCAGCTCCGGAATCAGCTCCGCCGGAAACCGCCCCTCCTCATAACAAGCGGCGATGATCGGCCGGATGCGCTCGTCAACGTAACTCCGAACCGACTGCCGAACCATCTTCTCTTCATCCGACAAGAGGGTGTCGAGCTTGAAAAAATCGACTTCTGGGTAGCTCATTACATTCTCCCACGCACCGGTCGATCCCGGAACGCAAATGAAACGCAAATGAGAGGGCACTCCTACTCCGCGCTCAGGGCAGCCTCGAGCCTGGTGAATCCCAAACCGTAGGCGACCAGCGTGAATGGCAGACGAAGAAGGCTCTCGTTGTAGGCGGCGATGCTCTGGACATAATCCTTCTGAGCAGTCGTCGTCTGATTGATCGAATTCTTGTACTCATCAATCAGGCGGAGGAAGGCATCGTTGGCCTTCAGATCGCTGTAGGTATCGGAGAGGGTCGTGACCGCTTCAGCCTGCTGCAGAATCTCGCGATAGACGCTGAGTATCCGCTCCTTCTCGTTCTCCTTGACCGCCTCTGCAAGGGCGGTGCGGAGCGTCATCAGGCTGGCGAGAATGGGCGGATCGACTCTGATGACCCCCTTGATGGTCTCCGCCGCCTTGATTGCCGCGTCGTTCTGCTTGCCAACCGCGGCGAGCAGGGCGCTCCAGCGGGTGACGGTCGCCTGCCTTCGACGGCCGAGCTCATCTTTGACGTAGGGGAAGAGCTTATCGATCGGGTAGAACTTACGATTCTCCTCAAACTCGACCCAGGTCCACTCCTTGCCGCCGGCAGGCGGCGGCGCAAACCTCACGCGTGTCGATTTGACGGGATAGGCGGCACTCGCCGGAGTCCGTTCGCGGAGTGTGACGAGTGCGCGGCCATCCGGATCGGCGCTGATTGCGTTCACCTCGACCAGCCCGTCCAGCTCGGAGACGATCGCGCTGACCGGGGACTCACTCACCTGACGGATGCGCCGCGCAACACTAAAAAAGACCTCGTCCCGACCAATGGTCTTCTGACCGGTTCCAGCCGGAGTCTGCGCGCTGATCAGCTGATCACCAGCCGGCAGAATGAGCCCCGCCAGCAGAAAAAACACGATACGGATTGTTCTCGCTCTCATGAATCCTCGTTTACAATGTTGCGTCGAATCGCCGGATCTGAAAAGCCACCGCCTCTTCAACCTTGATCGTTGACCAGCCACTTTTGGCCGGAGCCATTTGCACTCACACCACTCTATTATTTATCTTTGTAGCGACGAGTCAAAGCCAATAACGATATTTGACCCGCTAATTGGAATACCAGTTGAAGCCGAAAGCATCGGCCAAAAGCACCAAAAGCACCAAAAGCACCAAAAGCATAGGAACGGAGTTGAACTATTCCACAGATTGAAGGTAAGACACCTGGCCTGAAGGCCAGTCAGATGCGGCGACTGGAGAAGATGTACCAGCGCCGGATACCACCGACGGAGATCGTCACGGCGGAGTTCGCGCGGATGATGTCGGAGTTGTCACACGAAATCGGGCGGCAGATCGGCGTGCTGATCGATCGCAAGGGCCACGTCGAGCACGTCGTGGTCGGAGATGCGACCAGGATCGTCCTTCCGGCGCAGGATCGATCCCGGCTTGGGCAGTCCCGATTCAACGGTCTTCGCTGCATCCACACCCACCTCCGCGGTGAGCCGAATCTGACGCACGACGACCTGACAGACCTCGCCCTGCTGCGGCTCGACCTGATGGCGGCGATCAACGTCGATCCGCGGAGCGGGCTGCCGGGCGAGATTCACGCCGCGCACATCCTGCCCGTGCTGGCCGGCAACAACGGCGAACTGAGCATCGACCGCGAATCGGGAATGTTCCGGTTTCTTGAACCCTGCCTCCCCGGCCAGTTGAACGTCGATTTCCTCGAGCTGATCGAATCACTCGAAGCCGAAATGGCACGCAATCGCGGGGCGCGGAAGGCCTCGGATCTCCGCGAACGGGCCCTCCTCGTCGGCGTCACCACCGGTGCGGTCGCCGAGGCACGCGACTCGCTCGACGAACTGCGCGAACTCGCAACCTCCGGCGGACTGGTCGTCCTTGACGAGATCATCCAACGCCGGCAGTCGCTCGATCCGAAGACACTCATCGGCAAGGGAAAACTCGAGGAGATCATCATTCGCTCCCTCCAGCTCGGCGCCGATATCATCGTCTTCGACCGTGAACTTACCCCGTCCCAGGTTCGGGCAATCAACGCCGCGACCGACCTCAAGGTGCTCGATCGCTCACAGCTCATTCTTGACATATTTGCCCAGCGCGCGCAGACCAGCGAGGGGCGTATCCAGGTTGAGCTGGCACAGTTGAAATACATGCTCCCGCGGCTGATGGGAAGCGGGACGGAGATGTCGCGACTAATGGGCGGAATCGGCGGTCGCGGCCCCGGCGAAACGAAACTCGAAGTCGATCGGCGCCGCGTTCGCGACCGCATCGGAACGCTCGAAGAGAAGCTCTCTCACGTTCGCGAAAGCCGCCAGCAGCGGCGCGCCCAGCGCCAACGACGCGATATGCCGGTCGTCTCCATCGTGGGCTATACCAACGCCGGAAAGAGCACGCTGCTCAATTCCCTCACCAATAGTCACGTCACGGCCGAACAGCGCATGTTTGCGACACTCGATCCGACCAGTCGCCGACTCCGGCTGCCGCACGAACAGGAGATTATCATCAACGACACTGTCGGGTTCATTCGCGACCTGCCACGTGATCTCCTTGCCGCTTTCAAGGCCACTCTCGAAGAGATGGAGCAGTCGGACCTTCTCATCCATCTCATCGACGCTTCGAGCCCCCAGCTCGAAGGCCAGGTCAATTCCGTCAACCGCATCCTCGGCGAACTCCAGCTCGAACAGATCCCGCGGCTCCGCGTCTTCAATAAAATGGATCTCGTCGATCCGACTGAAATGCGGAACATCTGCGAAACCTGGAACGGTTTCGCCATCTCGGCAACCAGTCGCGACTCTCTCGATCGGCTCGTCAATGAGATCGAGGACCGGCTTATCTTCAAATCCGAGAGCCCGCTGGTTCACTAGGACGAACGGGAGAGCACTCGACTTGAATCGCTGAAAAGTGCGCCATCGGATCAACTGACAACCAGCTCCCGCAGGTGTTCGAGCCGGTTCTTCGCCTTTCGAATCTGGCGATCGACCTGCGAGACCAGATCGTTCAGGATATTGACGCCAAGCGTGTCGGCCGCTTCGATCCGACGCATCAACCGATAGAGTTCGCTGGCGAGGATATTCGCGGTATCCGCCTCGATTCCGGCCAGCGAGCTCTTCGCCTCCTCGATCTTTCTGAGCAGCAGAATCATCTCGGCCGACATTGCGACATCGCTGACCGATTCGAGCGATTCACCAGCCTTCAGCAGATCGTTCAGCCGATCCTCCGCACCCGTTTCATAGGCGCGATTGGCCTCGACCATCAACTGGTGACGATGGTGGCGCTCGATCTCGCAGGTGACCAGATCCGGATGGAACTTGCGCGCAACCTCGCGATAGAGCTTCTTCAGCTTGTCGGCATGAAAACGGTTCTGGCCGCAGCCAACGGCATCATTGGCCCCATCATTGGCCCCATCGTTGGCAAGGGACCCGCTCCCACCATCATCTTCGTCACCGATGTCGAGCCCCTGGAGGCGTGAGATCTCCTTCTCGATCTCCGCCAGATCGTCATAGCGCGTCCCAACGACGCCAAGGTAGATCCGCTCAAACTGCAGCAGTTCCGTCTGAAGCCCGATCAGCTCCGGCTCTCTGACGGCAATCTCGGTCTCGAGCGCCTGCAGCTCCTCGCGCCGCTGCCGGAGGGTCTGCGCCTCAGCCTCGCGACTAAGTATCAGCTCGGTCATATCGACTCCTCGACCATCCTCTGCACATCCGCAAGCGTCAGGTATTCCCGGTGGTCGATCCCCTGC
>JBEIMN010000125.1:0-7596 GCA_040378705.1 Acidobacteriota bacterium | reverse complement strand
GTGAACAAGCTCGAACTGGACCGGCTGCCCCTCATCGAGACTCTTGAACCCGTCATCCTGAATCGCCGAGAAATGCACGAAGACATCCCCCTCGTCCCCACCGTCCTTCTGGATAAAGCCAAAACCCTTGGCGTTGTTGAACCATTTGACCTTACCGCGATGCTTCTCTGCCATGTGTAAAGTTCCTCCTGAAATGGAATATCGATTGTGCCTGAACCAGCCCGTTGGGTTAAGCTGACGCCCTGCTCACGCGGCAATGACCACGATATCGAATAACATCTGGTAACACCCGGCAACACCCGTCGGTACAACTCACGAGAAGTACCGGCGCGAAATCGGGTTGGCGCTTGCCACTGATAAATCCCACTTGACAACCATTACCGAACGAAGAAAAGACCGCGACAGAGGCTGATCGCTTCGGAAATCATCCACTAACGCGGTCTCTGCTTTAATGCTGTTGGGGCTGACACAACGTACAACTCTTACTCTCTAAAGCTGGAAAAATGCAATCGGATCCACCGATCCATCGACCAATCGAAACGGGTAAACGAGACAGTTATCCTGACTCATTTGACGACAAATTGATTTATAGACTGGAATTGACGGATCAGACTGCCAAAATACTTACTTTGTGCCACCAGCGAATTTGTCCCAATCGTGGCCAATCGTACGCTGTCAGGTGTAATTAATCTCGATTAATCTCGATCAAGTCTTGACAGGCTCTCAGCCAGGGCGTTATGGCGGACACGTCGGGGATACTACTTAAGGATTCTATTTCCTGTCAAGAGAAATTGGGACAAAACTTCTCACAAACTTAGGATCGCTCAGGATGAAGCACTGCCCTTCTCATTCAACCCTTCTCATTCAACCATAATATCGGCGGCGTGTTATCCGCTCGACCCTACCTCTGGTATATCGACACATCTCCCTGGGATTGACCACCTATCCCCCAAGGCTTCCAGCTCACCTTACCAGTAATTAAATTTTTTGCCAGAAGTACCCCGACTGACGCGCATAAAAAAGGCGGTGAAGATCGTCTGACCTTCACCGCTCCAAGTGCTTTGCTGGGATGAAAACGGTATGAAACAGTCTGAGCCGTACCAACCTAAAAAATATTGGACAGACTATACGCTTCCACAGTGCAAATTCGATGCCGCGATAAGAGGCTTCAGTGTCTGGGAGCTAAACTACTACAAACATTGAATGTTGCTATCGCAACTCGGAACAGTCCCGATTGAAGTGACTATGAAAGGATGGATTTATATCCATTTTTTCGGAGAGTAGCAATCTATTTGCTGATCCTGGTAACCTTGATTCGCGATGCTTCGAGCATCTCTATCTGGTAGCTGAGTTGTCGTATCTGGCCGGTCTTATCGGCGGCTTTGAGCTCAAAAGTACCACGACTGCCATTCATATTGAGGGTGAGAGGGTAACGTCCGGAGAGATCCTCGCGAAACGGGGTATTGTAGTTTCGTGTCGCCGGATCGTAAGCGAGGACCTTGACGCGATCGAAATCGAATTCAGGCTTTGCTCCGTTGGTGCGCTCTTCGAGGACAAGGTAGTTGTCGGCCGTGCGTCCATCCTCTTCGGTGACGGTACCGATCTTCTGCCATCCGGTGATGCGGCGGCCATCAGAGACGAAGTAGATGATCTCTGGGGGGACTTCGATGCCGACCGAGCCACCGTAGATCCAGCCGGCAGGAACGACCGAAAAATCACGAACGCGAACGAGCAGCCAGTCATCGGAGCGTGATTCATTGCCGGCAGACTCGACGCTCTCGGCTTCGAGTTCGCCGGCAAGCGGCTCTTTCGAAGCCGGACGCGGGCGACGTTCACGGCCGATAATCTCGAGCAGGGCCCCGGCGGGGAGAAGGTTCGCGACATTCTCCTCGCTGCTTCGATCCGGGGTGAGGCGCAATTTGAGTGAAGCGCGCGAGCGACCGAGCGCCTGGGTCTGAATGTTGCGATGCTCATCCACAATGCGACGCGCGGCTTCGACCAGCTCGGCCCTGACGAAGAATCTGGCTTCCGCCCAGCCCTTCTCATCACCGGGTCCCCGGACTTCGACCCAGATCACGCCATCCTCGGCCTCGACACGGTCGGTGATGGTCACCGGATCGGCCCCCTTCAACTCATCGGTCGCCCGTGCCGCCTGAGCGGTCGAGCTTCGGAGGCGGAGCTTCTCGGGTCCAACATATGCTTTCTCGCTGAGCGGACCGGCGAGTGAGCAGCCGAGCGCGGCCGGGATGACCGCCAGCAGCACGGCGGTCGGGAGCCAGCGGCGGCAAAGCATAAGAGTCTGGAAGCGCGGAATGATCAATGTTTCTTCTCCGTGGCGTCGATTGCGACTACCTGATAAGTCCGGTTTGAATGGCACGGCGGATGAGGTTGCCGGCAATCGGGGCCGAGGTTGCCGCGCCGTATCCCCCGCCCTCGACAACGATGGCGAAGGCGATCTGCGGATTCTCAACCGGGGCAAAACCAATGAACCAGGAGTCGATACGGAACTCTCTCCGCACCTGTTCACGTCCTTTGGCATCGCGAAAAATTATCCGGCGTCCGGTAGCGGGGTCATAGACGGGCACCAGCCGCTGTGCGGTTCCAGTCTTGCCGCCAGCGGTAACGGTGCCGGCAAGGATCGCCCCGAGTGACTTCGCCGTTCCGCGCCGCACAACCTCGGCCATCATCTGGCGCAGCCGTGCCGCTGTCGCGGGAGAGGCCGCCTGGCTCAGCTGAACCGGCTGACGCCCCTGCTCGATCGTCGGGCGCATAATCGATCCATTCCGATTGGCGATACCAGCCGCGACGAGCGCCATCTGGAAAGGGGTCACCTGGACATATCCCTGCCCGATCGATTCAAGCGCCAGATCGTATCTGCTCACGCCACGCCCGGATACAAAGGTCGAATTGAAAGGCGCAAGGACTGAAGAGAGGACGCGGTTGCCGGTATTCCAGAGGTTGAAGTGGCGCCCGGAACCGATCGACTCCTTTGGGTTGGCAAAGAGGCGCAGTCCGAAGCGTGTGGCCGTCTCACCCATTCGCTGCCGATCGACCTCGACCCCGAGCTGGGCAAAATACTGGTTGCAGGAGACGGTCATCGCCTCCGCGAGATCGACTGTGCCGTGTGCCTCCTGCTGGTCATCCCGAATCGGTCGCCCCGACCCCGGTGGCGTCCAGCCCTCTCTCTGACAGTAGAAGGTACGACCGTCGAGATTGGACTCGATCGCCGCCGCCGCCGTCATCGTCTTGAGTGTCGAGCCTGGAAGGTAGTACTCGCTGAGCACCCGATTAACGAGTGGCTTCCGCCGCTCATCAGTTCGCAACTTCGCCCAGTCCGCGCGGCTCTCCGCGACCTCCGGGTCGAATCCAGGGCTGCTCGCCATTGCCAGTAATTCGCCATTTCGTGGATCGATAACGACGACCCCCGCCTGCCGATCACGTATCTGCGCGAAGGCTTCGCGCTGCAGGTCAGCATCGATCGTCGTCACCAGGTCACGACCAACCGGCGGAAGCTCTGTATTGCTGGTCAAGGCGGCGAATATCCCACCGCTATTCTCCTGATTGTCGCCGTTTCCGGCTTCGCGGAGCGTTGAATTGACCGCCCGTTCAAGCGCCGAATCACCGCGAACAAATGTTCCGTAACCGACCAGATGCGAGGCCGCCTGCCCAAGCGGATATTCGCGCTGCACATGGCCATTCAGATATCGATACTTCGCGAGCGACTGTCGAACATCGTGATGCCGGTCATAGATCCAGCCACGGAGCGTGCTCTCCACTTCGCGCCTGTTTCGCTGATCACGCCGATCCTTAAGTCCGGCAAACGCCGGGTCGACCCGCACCGGCCCAACCGAAAAGCCTGCCCAGTAGAAATGGAATCCAAGCGCGACGAGCAGCGCGAGCACAAAGCACCAGCGAACATATCCCAGCCGGCGACTTGTCACCCGCGGTCCGAATTCCGGCGGAAGATCGTCATCGGGCCGCTCTCCTGCCCGCGAGGCCCGGCCAAATTGGCGCAGGGAGCCAGCGCGCAGACATAGCGCCCAGATCAGCCCCAGTCCGATAATTATCGTTGTCAGTGCGGAGAAGTTCATTCAGTCTCCAGCCGGCAATCAATGTCCCCAAATCGGACCAGGTCACCGTCACGAATGGTTGTCCGCCCGGCGTTGGCGAGCATGACGCCGTTGACCATCGTCCCGTTGGCGCTTCCACGATCGGCCACTTCGAGCAGACCGTCGCGCCGCAAAATGAAGGCGGCGTGAAAATTCGAGATCGTCGGATCTCGAATGATCAGCGCGTTGGCGATGTTGCGGCCGACTCCTGCCGGCTCACCACCGACGACAATCTCCGCCCGCTGCCGTCGTCCGGTCGCCTGCTCGATCAGGCAGATCGTCACCTGAGGCCCCGGCTTTGAAGGTGGTACTGGTGCCAATGTCGGCGCTGGTGACGATACCTCAGGAGCCACACTCGCGAAGTCGACGCGTATCTCGACCCCACGCGTAAAGGCATCGTAGCAGAGCTCGATTCGAAGCTTCTGCCGGAGCGCATAGCGACGATTGTAGATATACTCGTAGAGGCTCTCAGCCAGCTCCCTCTTCAGATAGTCACGTCGTTCCGGCGCAAGGCTCGTCCAGATCTCGTAATCGTAGCGGAGTTCGATCAGGTCGGGAGCGGTCAGTCGACCGCCTTCATCGCGAATATGCTTCTCGATCGCGCTCTCGATCCGTGGAATGAGCGTGCTGAAATCGGTCTGCGGCACGGTGCTCCGCCGCAGCGAAAAGTCGAGTATTCCGCCGGCGCGCTCGAGCAGTCGGCGCAGGTTACGCTCAAGCTGATTGAAAGGTACGAATCCCATCGTCTGATCCGGAAAAGGCTCCAACCAACTAATTTGCAGAGGCCGCACGGCGCTGCCGTGCCCCCTCGAAAAGAACTACGGCGGCGGCAGCAGCAACATTGAGCGACTCGACCGGTGAACAGAGCGGTATACGTATCCGCTGATCACTCTGTTCCATCAGCTCCGGGCCAATACCGTTACCCTCGTTGCCAAAGAAGACGACCGTCGGCTGACTCCAGTCATAATCGGTATAGAGCGTCGCGGCATCGGCACTGGTCGCGACGACCGTCAACCCACGTTCGTGTGCCATGTCCACAAACTTACCCGGTTCGAGGTCGGTGACGATCGGCAGTCGGAAGGCAGAGCCCATGCTGCTACGGAGCGTCTTCGGCGCAAACGGATCGACGCTGCCGCGCATCGCGACGATTCCCGTCGCACCAGCCGCCTCTGCCGTTCGAATGATCGCCCCGAAATTGCCCGGATCCTGAACCGCATCGATTCCGACAATCAATGGCGATCCCAAAGGTGCTCTGGCATTCGATCGAGCAGAGTCTGATCGCACCGCGGAAACCGTCTCGACAATGACTCGCGCCAGAACCCCATCGTCGTCAAGATCCTCGAAATTCGGACTGGGGCGCCCGGCAAGCAGAATTATCCCCTGCGGATTGACCGTGTCACTGACCGTCGCAAAGACCGCTTCCGGCATCTCGAAGACCGGACACTCCCGTCGATGAAGCTCGGTGATTATCGCCTCCGCCCGCGGGGTGACTCCACTCGAATGGAAACAGACCGCCAGCCGCAACCCTGAGATGAGGCAGGATTCGATCAGCCGCTCTCCCTCGACGAAGACCAGCTCCGGGTCGCGCCCGTCACGAACTCGCCGCGCCTGCTTCAAACGCTCATTGGCCGGACTTGTTATGACCACTCACCACCTCCCCATCCACCGCTCGGAATTCTCTTCTCCTGATATGATGATCAAAGAGTTTAAAAGACCCGCCGACGGATGTCCACGACATAAATCGACATAAATCGACATAAATCTGGGCGGGTGCCAACCTGAAATACCCATCAGATACGAAAGCACGGCGGAGAGTCCAATCTGATCTCTCCGCCGTGCTTTCATCTCTTACCAGCGCTTAGGTGACCGCAGGTAGCTTAACTACCCGACCACCACCTACCTTGAAGCCTGTGCAACAGCCTTCCGCGGAAGCTTTTCGTCACGCATCGCCGCGTTGTAGACGAAAGCGGCCATGATCACTGCCGCCTGCTTCATATCATCCGCCTGAATCCGGTCATACGTGTCCATATTGGAGTGATGCGTCCGGGTATCGTACTCGATCGGATCCTGTATGAACTGGAAGCCGGGGAGACCGACACCATCATAAGCGAGGTGGTCCGTACCACCGGTATTCTGAAGCGTAAGGGTCGCCGCTCCCAGATCGTGGAAGGGGGCGAGCCAGGCACGGAAGATCGGGCGGACGGCGTCATTTCCCTGGAGATAGATACCGCGAATCTTGCCAGTGCCATTATCGAGATTGAAGTAGGCCGAGAACTTCTCGTGATCCGGTTTGGTGACCAGCGGTCCCATCGGATTCATCCCGACCATCATCCGGCTCATCTCGTCGCGCTGCTGCTGCAACTGCTGCTGTTGCTGCGGCGAGGGCTGACGCTCGGCAAAGTGCTGTCTGACATAGGCGCGTGAGCCAAGAAGCCCCTGCTCCTCACCACTCCAGAGTCCAATGCGAATCGTTCGCCGCGGCTGAACCCCAAGCGTCTTGAGGATACGAACCGCTTCCATGGCCACAGCCACACCGGCACCGTTGTCGGTCGCTCCCGTGCCGCCGTGCCACGAATCGATGTGCCCGCCAAGCATGACCAGCTCGTCCTTCTTGTCGGTTCCGGGAATCTCCGCAACCGTGTTGTAGGCCATCGGATCATCGTCGTGATAGCGTGCGACAATGTTGATCTCGATCCTGACCGGAACTCCCTTGGCGAGAATCCTCGCAATCCGGCCATAATGCTCGGTAGTCAACTGAAGCGAGGGGATCGAGGGGGGGCCATTCTTTTCACGCGAGCCACCACCCTGAACGAAGACTGTTCCACCATCACCGATCCGCGAGACCTTCAATTGAGCCAGCGCACCCTCTGCAATCAGAAAGGCGTTGATCTTCGGAGTAAGCATCATTCGCGCGCGCATCTGCTGCATCTGCTCGGGTGACATCTGCGGGCGTCCACCTCCACCCTGAGGCACATCGTTGGCCATCTTGAGCAGATCGGCGTCGGTGAGCCGCTCTCCAGGAGCATTGAACCAGGCCTTCGCTTCACGCGCCGGAGCGGCCATGACGACCTTCCCCTTCAACTGTCCCTTGTACTTGTCGAAGTCGGCCTCCGACTGGATGTTGATAGCAACGACTTCACCGGTGACCGGGCCATTTGTTCCCGGCGTCCAGGCCTCCGGATAGGCGATGAGCGGAAACGGGGTCGGCTCGACGACGTGTACGCTGACCTTGTCAAACGACCAGCCACGGCCAAAGGGGCCCCACGACTCGAGCGCGGCATTGACCAGACCCCACTCGGCCAGCTTCGTCTTTGTCCACTCGTTCGCTTTCTTCAAGTTCGGCGAACCGGTCAGACGGTGCCCGACGACATCGGTCAGCCAGCTCAGGGTATCCATGACCTGCGATCGCTCCATCCCCTCGGCGCGAATCTTCTTCATCATCTCCTGATCGACCTTCTCAACCTGTCCAACCTGCGCGCCAACCGTC
>JBEIMN010000124.1:0-7606 GCA_040378705.1 Acidobacteriota bacterium | reverse complement strand
TTACTACCATCGTTACTACAGCAACTATAGCAACTCCTACCGGGCGGGTAATGGCTCGAATGGCTCGTGATCGGCAGTTATATTTTTTACCATCGGCGAGATCTTCTGTTTATGCCGGGGTCTGAAACGGATAAATTCTGTTGGAACTGAGCAATAACTTACCAGACAAACCGGTGGTTTCGATCCGGCCTACGAAGAGTTGGTCAGGGGAGGAGTTTCGTGCGATCTGGGACTACCGTGAGCTCCTCCTGTTCCTGACCTGGCGGGACATCCGTGTCAGGTACCGCCAGACGGTGATTGGGCTGCTCTGGGTAGTTATTCAGCCGCTCTTCACGATGCTCATCTTCACGCTCTTCTTTGGCCGGCTTGTCGGAGTTCCATCCGACGGAGCGCCTTATCCGCTCTTTGCCTTTGCCGGAATTGGTCCCTGGACCTTCTTCGCGAATACGGTCAACACCAGCAGCAATAGTCTGGTTGGAAGTTCGAATCTGATAACGAAGGTCTATTTTCCTCGTCTGATAATACCGGGTGCCGCGGTTATGGCTGGCATGGTCGATTTTTCGGTTGCGATGGTGGTAATGGGTGGTCTCATGGCCTTTTACCGGATTGAACCGACGATCAATATCCTTATCCTGCCTCTGCTGATGGTTCTGACGGCGCTGCTTGCGCTTGGTGTTGGAATGTGGATGTCGGCGCTCAATGTTAAGTACAGGGATGTCCGGTTTGCGCTGCCATTTGTGTTGCAGCTGATGATGTTTGCGACACCGATCATCTATCCTTCGAGCATGGTTCCTGCTCCGTGGTCGCGGCTGATGGTTCTCAACCCGCTGGCCGGATTGATTGACGGCTACCGTTCGGCAGTTCTTGGGCGGCCATTCAACTGGCAATCGATCGGCTTTACGACCGGGCTGACTATTCTGCTCCTCTTCTGGGCGGCGGCCTACTTTCGGCGGACTGAGCGTCATTTCGCCGACATAGTTTAGGGGCTTGCCGACTGTTCCGGTCTTGAAGATCTGAGACTTGAAACTGCAAAACCGCTATCACCTGATCTTTATTGAATCCCATTGAAAATTGAGTGATCTGCCTGAAGCTTCCGTCGACGGATCGTCGATACGGTATGAACTGGAATTGTTGTGTCATTTGGGATCGGGGAGATTCGGGCCACAATCGAAACTATCGCCTGGGAACACAGTTGGTACGGCTGAATCAGGCGTACCAACTGTAAGAGATGTTACAGATGTAAGAGAAAGCCATCACTGTCCGATCAAAATCGTATCCCGCCTCGGATGAGAGGTTTCCTTCACGGTCCCGGCCGGCATTAATTGTCGGTCAGAGGGGATCTGTATTCAGGAATAATATTGCAAACACCAGTAGCGTTAATAATCTTCAATCGTCCCGATTGCACATCAAGAGTACTTGAAGCGCTTTCGAAAGTCCGCCCATCCCACCTCATGGTGATCGCCGATGGGCCGCGGGCGGATCATCCGGAGGATATCGATCGATGCCGGGCAACGCGCGAGTTGTTTCGGTCGATCGACTGGGAGTGCCGGGTCGAGACAAATTTTTCCGATCAGAATCTTGGTTGCAAGCGTCGGCCGGAGACTGGTATCGATTGGGTTTTCGAGCGCGTCGAAGAGGCGATCATCCTCGAGGACGACTGTCTGCCGGATGAGTCTTTCTTTCCTTATTGCGAGGAGATGCTGGCGAGATATCGTCATGACCAGCGGGTGATGATGATTAGTGGCTACAGTTTTCTCGATTTGCCGGAGGCGGCGCGGCAGAGTTATTTCTTCTCGTATCTGGGGAGTACCTGGGGATGGGCGACCTGGCGACGGGCGTGGGCATTGAACGATCCGCTCATGGCGCGACTGCCGCAGGTGATTGAAGCGAGACTGATCGAGCATCTCTTTCCCGATCCGGTCCATTCCCGATTCTGGTATGACGTGCTGGCGCGCATTTCGGATGGGCGGCTCAGGGATGCCTGGGACTATCAGTGGCAGCTGACCTGCTGGTACAACAGTGGGTACCGGATCTTTCCGGGAGTCAACATGATTTCAAACATCGGTTATGGCGAGGATGCGACGCACACCTTTGGCGCCAATCCGTATGAGAACATCGCCCGATCGATCGAGTTTCCGCTTCGCCATCCCGAACTGATGATTCGTAGCTATGAAGCCGACCAGGAGATCGTCGAGAGTTTCTGCCGGACGGAAGGGTATCGAACCGTACCCGTCAGGCGAAGCCTGCCGCGGCGGGCCGTTTCGCGGCTTCGGCGTGGGATTGAGTCGGTGGTTCGCCGCAAGGCATAGAGTGGCACAGTTTTGAAGATTACACATTATTCGGCACAGGATACACGGGGTGGGGCAGCGCTTGCGGCCTATCGATTGCACCACGCACTCTTGCACGCCGGAGCGTCGTCGCGAATCTGCGTTCGCGAAAAGTATTCGCACGAGGAACGGATTCTGCAGGTACCGCCGCTGGTCACCTCTGCGTGGCCGGGCAGGTTGAGGCGGCTGTTGCCGCGAACTGAAATTCGTCCCCGCTACACCTTTAATCTCGATCAACCGGTGAGGTTCGATCCTGATAACTTGCCGGTTGGTGAGACAGTCGATTCGGTTTCGATCATTCACTGGATCGATGATTTTATGGATGTCGCAAGTATTGCGCGGCTGGCGCAGCGGAGCCCGGGGCCATTGATCCGGGTGATCCACGATCTCGAGCCTTTGACGGGTGGGTGCCATTACAATTTTGGATGTGAAGGGTATCGCAACGAGTGTGGAAGCTGTCCACAGCTCGATTCGTCCGATCCGCACGATCTCTCCAGTCGGATATTGAAGCGGAAGCGTGATGTTCTGGGTGGGCGGTCGATCTGCTTCATTGCTCCGACAGGATGGGGCGAGGCGCGAGTTCGTGAGAGTTCCATTTTTAAGCTCCACCGTGTCGAGCGGATTCCACTGCCGATCGACACCGAGATTTACCGACCCTATCCGCGCCGGACGGCGCGCGAAGTTCTGCACCTTCCGCCTGATCGGACCATTCTGCTCTGTGGCGCAAGCTATCTTGAAGATCGGCGAAAAGGAATTGCCGAGCTGCTCGAATCGCTCTCGCTTCTTTCTGAGGTGGAGCGGTCCGAGATTCTGCTCCTGGTCGTTGGGTTGAATGGCCACCTTGTGCTGTCTGATCTGCCATTTCCGGTTCGTTATCTCGGAGAGGTCAGCGATCCGCTGATGATGGCCCTGGTCTATCAGTCGGCGGACCTCTTTCTTTGTCCATCGCTTGCCGATTCGGGGCCGATGATGATTCCGGAGGCGATGCTGTGTGGCATACCGGTCGTCGCCTTCGATACGGGGGGCGCGCCGGACTGGATCGACCATCTGCAGAATGGCTACCTCGCCCGAATCGGGGATGTGACAGACTTTGCTGACGGGATCAGGACGATGCTGGCGGCGGATCGTCAATCATGCGCGGCGGCGGCAAGGCGGAAGGCGAGCGGGCTTCACCGCCCGGATCTGGTCGCGCGTCAACACCTCAATCTTTATCGGGAACTGATAGAAGAGCATGCGTCCGATCATCAAAGTCGAATCACTTAGTAAGGAATATAAGATTGGCTCACGGGCCGACCAGTTCCTGACATTGCGCGACACCCTCAGCAATCTCTGGCGTGTCCCGTTCAGGCGTGCTGCCTCGGATGGTGAAGACGCTGATAGCCGGAGGATCTGGGCGCTCCGTGACGTTAGCTTCGAGGTCATGCCTGGTGAGATCGTCGGCATCGTCGGGCGAAATGGCGCCGGGAAGTCGACACTGCTCAAGATTCTTTCCCGGATTACACAGCCGACGTCGGGGCAGATCGACATCTATGGTCGGGTCGGGAGCCTGCTCGAGGTTGGAACGGGCTTCAATCCGGAGCTAACCGGCCGTGAGAACGTCTATCTCAACGGCGCGATCCTTGGGATGCGTCGCCGCGAAATAGATCGTAAGTTCGACGAGATCGTCGAGTTCTCGGAGGTCGATAAATTCATCGATACTCCGGTCAAGCACTATTCGAGTGGAATGTACATGCGACTGGCCTTTGGCGTTGCCGCGCATCTCGAACCTGAAATTCTGATCGTCGACGAAGTTCTGGCGGTTGGAGATTTCTCATTCCAGAAGAAATGCATCGGGAAGATCTCCGCGGTTGCGCGTGAGGGGCGAACGGTCCTCTTCGTCAGCCATAACATCGTTGCGCTGCGCAGCCTTTGTCACCGCGCGATCTGGCTCAGCGAGGGTAAGGTGGAGCGGATTGGCGGGGTCGACGAGGTCGTCAACGGATATCTGCAACAGGACAACCGGACGCGTCACGAAAAGATATGGTCCGAGCCGGGTGGTGAGCCTGAATTGGCTGATAGCAGTAGTCCGAGTTGCGAAGTCAGCATGCGGTTGGTCCGTCTGGAGCCACAGACCGCACTTCCCGATGATCGGCTCACGGTTCAGGTTCCGATCTCGATCGTCTTCGAATACGTCAATCGTATACCTGACAACCTGCTGCAGGTCAGTTTTGTTCTCTACAATGTCGAGGGTATCTGCATCTTCAATGGCCGCTCGACACCAAAGCGATTTCCGGTTGGCCATATCCGCCAGACCTGCCTGATTCCAGGAGGCTTGCTCAACGATGACTCCTATACTGTACGTGTCGTCATTGTCCGCGATACCAACGTCGGCATCTTCGATGAGTATGGCGTTCTTTCATTCGATGTTCATGATGTCGAGCGTGAGGGGGGCTGGTTTGGTAAATGGAGTGGTGTAATCCGGCCCGAGTTTGAGTGGGAAGACCAGGTGTTTGAAGCAGCTGGGCAAACTTCCGATTAGGTTAAATCCGCTGTCAGATTAAGTAATCAATGCGAATATTGTTTGTCGCCTTTGGAAGCAGCATTCACACCGCACGCTGGATTAGTCAGTTGCATGATCAGGACTGGGATCTGCATCTGTTTCCGGTCGACCAGTACTATTTGAGCTCGGCGCTTCGCGGGGTGACGGTACATTACCTGTTTCGGAATAACTCGCTGAATATCGATCCCGGGGTTCGGCAAGCGACGATTGGCTGGCCTTTCATTCGGGGAAGGGAGCGGCTCAGATCGATTTCGGCGCGGATCGAAGGCGATCCGCTCGCGCCAGCTTCACGATTGGCGCGCGTTATCAGGCGAACACGCCCTGACCTCATTCACTCATTCGATACCGCGGGCGGGTTGCTGGCATATGAGGCGTTTCAGAAGCTTGGCGGTGCTTTTCCTCCCTGGATACACAATTCGTGGGGGAGCGATCTCTTCTATTTTGGAAGGCAGGAAGAGAACCGTGAAAAGACGATCGGCATGATGCGATCGTGCGGATATTTCATGGCTGATTGCCAGCGTGAACTGGAGCTGGCGCCGGAGTATGGATTTGATGGCCGGATTCTGGGGGTCTTCTCCGCTGGAGGAGGTTACCACATCGACGATATGCAGCAGTATCGTCAGGGCGGGCTGGCCTCAAAACGAAGAGTGATCGCGCTCAAGGGGCGGCATGGAGTTCTGGGTGGGCGAGGTCTGGTGGGGCTGCGCGCGCTCGAGATGTGTGCCGAAGAGCTTCGCGGCTACCAGATCCGCGTCTTTCTGCCGCAGGGTGATATTGCGGGGGCGGTCGAATACGTGAAGATGGTCACTCGACTCGATATCTCGATCGTTCCGGAACATTCGAGTCACGCCGATATTTTGAGGCTGCTGGGCTCGGCGCGAATAGCAATCGCGTTGGGAATGACCGATGGCACCCCGCATTCGATGCTCGAAGCCATGGTCATGGGAGCGTGGCCGATCCAGTCAAATACTGCCGATACGCGCGGGTGGATCGATGAGGGGCGCAATGGCAACGCCGTCCCCCCTGAAGATCCGTCGATTGTCGCCGCAAAAATTCGAGAGATGCTGATCGACGATGCGAGAATAGATAAGGCCGCTGAGTATAACCGGGACCTGCTCAGGCAGCGCAAGGATATCAGCGTCGTCAAGCCGCGATTGCTCGACATTTATCGCGAGATCGCTGACCCTGCCTGAAAAGCCCTCGCTAAAAGCACCCGAGAACCTGCATCCACGATGAGTTTTGAAACTCCGATCGCCTTTATCTTATACAACCGCCCCGACCTGACCAGACGTGTCTTCAGGGAGATCGCGCTGATGCGGCCACGCAGACTCTACCTGATTGCAGATGGGCCAAAGCGGGAGGAGGATGTCGAGAAGTGCCGTGAAGCGCGCCGGATAATCGAGCAGATCGACTGGGATTGCCAGTACTTTACCAATTTTTCAGCGACCAATCTTGGATGTCGGAATAGGGTATCATCGGGGCTTGACTGGGTCTTCGACAATGAAGAGCGTGCGATCATCATCGAGGATGACTGCCTGCCAGATCCCTCTTTCTTTGGCTATTGCGAGGCGCTGCTCGATCGATATGCCGAAGACGAGCGGATTATGCACATCGCTGGCGGCAACTTTCTCTTCGAATCGAACGCCATCACGGATAGCTACTATTTTTCCCGCTACAGTTTCGTCTGGGGATGGGCAACCTGGCGGCGTGCCTGGAATCATTACGACGTCGAGATGGCCTCGTGGCCGGCGGCCAGGGAGTCTGGATGGCTCGAGAGCTATTTTGAGGACCCGATCGAGCGAGAGTACTGGCGCGGAATTCTGGATCGAACCTGGCGTGGAGAGATCGATACCTGGGATTTTCAATGGTACTACTCGTGCTGGGTCCGGCAGGGGCTTTCGATCGCTCCGGCGACAAATCTTATCTCAAATCTTGGATTTCGGCCCGATGCGACACACACGAACACCTCGCTTGAAAATGTCAGACTGGCGAATATGGCGATTGGACCATTGGGTGAGCTCCGCCATCCACAGAGCGTTAGTCGGGACATGGCCGCTGACCAGATAAGTTTTCGTAATTTTTATCACGGCGAGCGGGGACGCCAGCCAGCCGAACCCGTTCCGTTCCGCCGCTACCTTATCAACGCGCTGCGGAGACGAATGGCGTTGCTCCGCTCGCGGTAGGCATACTTGAGAGCTGATTATTGTGACTCCGGTGGCCACAGAGCCGGCCAGAGTGCCTGTAAAGCGTATTGACCAGTAAGAACGTAGAAATGATCGCGATGATTTCCAAGTCATATCTGGTGGTGGGGATAAGGCGGCGGCTTGGCCGGCTTCGACTCGCCCTCCGGTCTTTTCGGTTGGCGCTCTTTGGTGAAGATCCCGGTGGGATGTCAGCGCCCATCGATCCCTACTGCAGTCCGGCAAACCGTTTCCCGGCGCCACGGACAGTGATCGATGTCGGGGGCAGTCACGGGCAGTTCGCACGCGAGATTTTGTCCCACTTCCCAGCGGCTGAAATCTATTCGTTTGAGCCGATCCCGGAATGTTTTTACGAATTGAAGCAATTTGCCCGCGATAACCCAAAGCTCAGAGTCTTTCAGCTTGCACTGAGTGATCAGAGCGGAGTTCAGAGTTTCAATGTCTCCGGCTTTAATGACTCGAGCTCCTTTCAGTCGATGAGGCCCGAGCACCTCGACGCCTGGCCGCATACCGCCTACAAAAAAACTATCGAGGTCAAG
>JBEIMN010000123.1:0-7697 GCA_040378705.1 Acidobacteriota bacterium | reverse complement strand
CCGGCCAAGAAGTACCCGCTGATCCTCAACGTGCACGGCGGGCCGCAGTCGCAGTGGGCCGACTCGTTCCGCGGCGACTGGCAGGTCTACCCCGCGAAGGGCTACGTGGTCGCGTTCTGCAACCCGACCGGCTCGACTGGCTACGGCCAATCATTCACCGAACAGATTAGTGGCGACTGGGGCGGCGCCGCCTACGAAGACCTGATGAAGGGCACCGATCATCTCATCGCCCAGGGCTTCGTCGATCCTGACCGGCTTGGGGCCGCCGGCGGCTCTTACGGTGGATACATGGTCAATTGGATCCTTGGCCATACCAATCGCTTCAAGGCACTGATGTCTCACGCCGGAGTCTATAATCTGACCAGCATGTACGGGGCGACAGAGGAACTCTGGTTCACCGAATTCGAATTCAAGGGCAATCCGTGGGACAATCCCGAGCTCTACTCAAAATGGTCACCACACCTCTTCGCCAGGAATTTCAAGACACCGACGCTCGTCGTTCACGGTGAACTCGATTATCGAGTTCCGATCGGCGAAGGGCTCCAACTCTTCACGACCCTTCAACGCCGGGGTATCCCCTCGAAATTGCTCTATTTCCCGGATGAGGGCCACTGGGTACTCAAACCCCAGAACAGCGAACTGTGGCACTCAACCGTACTCGACTGGTTCGAAAAATGGCTGAAAGCCGGCAATTGATGCCGCTTCAATAACCCGGAGCAACCCGGAGAGCAGTTTAACCGCCGAAGCAATTCGGACAAGGTGACAGTTCATCTCCGCCACCATCGCGGCGCCAATCTTTTCGACGAGGATTGGCGCCTCATCAGACCGCTCCTTACCAGAAATTCCGATCCAGCGTCCGGTACTGAACCGCCTCCGAGATGTGTGCTTCCCCAATCTGCTCAACCCCATCGAGGTCGGCAATCGTCCGACTCACCTTCAGAATTCGATCATAGGCGCGTGCCGAGAGTCCATATTTATTGATTGCCTTTTCAAGCAGCGTCTGGGGCCCCTCCTCGATCGCGCAGTATTTTCTGATCAGCCGTGGAGTCATCTGCGCGTTGCAGAAGACGTGATCCTGACCAAAGCGTTCAAGCTGGAGGCGGCGGGCCCGGTCGACGCGAAGCCGAATCTCGGCCGAACCTTCGGCGGCCTCTGCCTCCGCCAATTCCCGAACACGGACGGCCGGAACATCGATGTGGATATCGATTCGATCGAGAAGCGGCCCGGAGATCTTCGAAATGTAGCGTTTTATCACCGGCAGCGTGCAGGTGCATTCCCGGCTGGTCGCATTATAGTATCCACACGGACACGGATTCATTGCCGCGACGAGCATGAATCCGGCCGGGAATGTCAGCGACATCGCGGCGCGGCTGATCGTCACCTTCTGATCTTCGAGGGGCTGGCGGAGGACTTCGAGGACATTGCGCTCAAACTCCGGCAGTTCATCGAGAAAAAGGACACCGTTGTGGGCGAGACTCACCTCACCCGGGCGCGGAATCGTCCCTCCGCCAATCAATCCGGCATCGCTGATCGTATGGTGCGGAGAGCGGAAGGGGCGGGTTGTCAGCAGCCCTCCGGCGTCAGTGTAGCCGGCCACACTGTGGATCTTGGTCGTTTCGAGCGCCTCTTCGAAGGTAATCGGTGGAAGAATGGTCGGGATCCTCTTCGCGAGCATGGTCTTTCCGGAGCCTGGCGGGCCGATCATCAGGATGTTATGCCCGCCGGCAGTGGCGATCTCGAGGGCACGCTTGGCGTGAAGCTGCCCCCGCACCTCACGAAAATCGACCGGATAGTGGTCAGCCGCTCTGAAAAGCTGTTCAAAATCGATCTTCATCGGTGGTGGCAACACCGGAGATTTGAGCAGCTCGACCACTTCGCGCAGCTCACGAACCGGATAGACGTCGAGATCGCTGACGACTGCCGCCTCCTGTGCGTTTTCGATCGGCAACAGAATCCGCCGCAGCCTCTTCTGTCGGGCAGCTACCGCGATCGGCAACGCACCGCGCACCGGCCGAATCCGACCATCGAGCGCCAGTTCGCCAATCAGCAGACTCTCCTGCAGGACTTCCGGCGCCAGCTCACCATTCGCACCGAGAATCCCAACCGCGATCGGCAGATCGAAGGCCGACCCCTCCTTCCGGATATCGGCCGGAGCAAGGTTGATCGTCGTCTTCATAAACGGAAACTGATAACCACAGTTGATGATCGCTGAACGAATCCGCTCACGACTCTCACGAACCGCCATGTCAGGCAGACCAACCACGATCACTCCCGGCTCTGATATCGAATCGGCCGCCCGTGGCGACAGATCGACCTCCACCTCCACCAACTCGGCATCGATGCCGAATACCGCGGCACTAAGTGTCTTGTAAAGCATTAAACTATACCTCTCCCCACAGCCAGCAGGTCTGGCCGCTTCGGGTGCGTTGATCACCATCAATAGATGGAAGAGGGGGTGGCAAGCTTCGTAATGGCTGAGCTGAGTATTACTCTCCCGTAATCTCTGACCTCAAACGTCCGGATCTTATACCAGTTGCACCGGGCCGTCCATTCTATAATTTCACTCCCAACGAAAAAACGGTAATGACTCTCGGGGTTCAGGCGTGAGGAAGGGGAATCAGGAAGGCTCCAAACGGGATGCTGGTGAGTAATTACAAAAAAAGAACACGGCGCCGGCAAAGGAAAGGAGGAGGAAACTTTGCCGACCCCGTGTTCAGGGTAAAACCATTAATCAATATGGCGGATCAGCGAATCGGGATCCGGAGCGTCTGCCCGGCCCGGAGCCGTGCCGACCGGCCAAGCCGGTTGAGGCTCGCTATCGAGCTCGCCGATGTGCTGTAACGTCCAGCGATATCACCAAGGGTCTCGCCTTTTCTGACGCGATAGCTTATCTGCTTCTGCTGCCCACCACTCTGGCGTTCAACATTCGACCTTGAACCGGGAGCGGTCTCAGACCTGGTCTCAGCTCGCGTCGAGCGCGCACTGGTCAGCACCACACTACGCACATTGCCGTTGACCGGAACGATGACCTTTCGTCCCGCCCCGATGACTCCACCATTGACCTGCTCGATCGATTCGGACGAAATCCCTATCCGGCGCGCGATCGACTCGAAAGTATCACCCGTCTGGGCGGTAAGCATCCGCCAGGACGACCTCTTCTCAACCGGGATCCGGGACAACGCCGCATGCAAGGCCCGCCCCTTCCCTGCCGGAACCCGCAGCAGATACTCATCCCCGGGCGGGGTCACGCCCCGCTTTAGTTCGGGATTGAGCGCCTCGATCAGATCCGGCTGCGTGTCCGTCGCGTCCGCGACCAGGCGCAGGTCGACCAGGTTGTTGACCTTGACGAAATCATAAGTTAATGCCGGCTCCGGCTTAACCGAGAAACCATAATGCTCCGGATGCTTGGCGATGATGATCGTTGCCAGAATGTTTGGCACATAGTTGCGCGTCTCGTTCGGCAACAGCCCCCGGGAATAGATCTCCCAAAAATCGGCGTATCCGCTTTTGGCGACCGCCGAATCGACCCGGCCTTCACCTGAATTGTAGGCGGCCATCGCGAGCTCCCAATTCCCATCATAACGATTGGCCAGGAATTTAAGGTAGCGTGCCGATGCCCGCGTCGCCTTCTCGAAGCTCGACCGCTCGTCGACGTACGAGTCCTGCTGCAGCCCGAAACGCGCACCAGTACCCGGAATGAACTGCCAGAGTCCGACCGCCGCTGCCCACGAACGAGCAATCGGGGACCAGGCACTCTCGACCTGCCCAAGCCAGACCAGATCCTGCGGAACACCCTCTTCCTTGAAGATCGCCCGACTCATGGACAGGAAACGTCCTGCCCGGCGGAGCCCGTTCTCCATCGTCGCGCGTCCACGCCCCTGATAGTAGTTGATGAAGCTCTGGATCAGATAGTTCGGCTTGAAGTTGAAATCGATTCTGGCAGTGGTGACCGCTTTTCGCGCCTGTTCGGCGGTAACGCCGCGGGTCTCATCCTCGGTCAGGTCGAGCTTTGTCAGCTCATCGAGAGGGGACGGAGTGAAGGGTTGCTGGCCAAAACCTTTATCATTCGCATTATTGGCTGAATTTGTGCTGTCGGCCGGGGTGATCGCGCCCGACGAAGCCGGCGCAACCACCATCAGGGTCATCTGACGCTGGTAGATCTGATCGATCAGGCCCTGATAATGCTGCTGGAGTCGCGCGTCACTTCGAATATCGACCCCGGATTCGAGAATCGTATCGAGTGCCCGGTCATAATCGCGACGGGCACGATCGAAACTGCCATTTCGGAAATTGGCTTCGGCGCTCTGAAAATGGAGGGTGGAGTTCTCGATGATCCGCTGGATTCCGGAGGGAGGGAGGGTGGAGTCAGAAGTCTGATTACCTGCACCCCGCGTACCTGGCGCCTGGGGGGGCACCTGGGGGGGCGCCTGGGGGGGCTCCTGGGCGATCAGGGGGGTATTGATTAGCGCGCTCAGGGCAATGGCAGATAGACCAACTACGGTCGCGCCAAGGCTTCCACGCAATTGTCGCTTATTCATTGTCTTTATCATCCTCCAGCAATAACAACCGGCAGCAAGCACAGCCGGCAGCAAGCACAGCCAGCAAACACAGCCAACAGCAAAGCAATCTGACTACTAACAAAAAGAATGAAAAAATCTCAACGAATCACGTCAAAGACCGTTTTCTGTTCCTTGTGTTTCTATACAGTGAATTTTCAAGAGATGGCGTGGTGTGCAGGACGTCGTAAATGCTTTTTATTATTTATTTCCGGTTATACTACCGGTTTTTATTTCCAGGGCTATTTTCTATTTTCTATTTTCAGTTCTGGACTTTTATTTTTAACTGCCAAACCTGAACTGGCAGTCAACTCCCCTGTCAAGTCTGAAGATTTTACATATTCACAACAAAACAGAGTAGATTTTTCAACACCCGCTGATGCATTACGAAACGTCATTGACGCGCGCATTGTAACTTTTACACACCCCCCTGTCAACGATAAAGCCCCTGTCGGTCATTCCAATATAGAAATGTCCCAGTAATCGCCCCAACAACCCACTTTCAGCCCTCAAGCCTGCGCCCCTCTCTGACCACCCAGCCAGGCCCCGGCAATCAGTCGTCTCCCACACTCCCAGCCTGAAAAGGTCAAAGTTATTGACAGTCCCCCCCGCAAGTCCTGTACACTCCATTAAATGAAGATCAGCAATATAAAACATCCTGACAGAAGGGCCGAACGAGCGAAATTCGGATTTTTGGCCAGCTTTTTGGCGCGCGCCTCGGTCCTGCTCGGGATGCTCGCATTGCTGACAGGCGCCATTTTGGCCCAGCGTCCGGCCCTCCCGGCTGCGACCGGACACGTAAACGACTTTGCCGGTGTAGTGGATGAGGCGACAAAGACCAAAGTCGAGACGATGCTGACCAACTTCGAGAAGAAGACCGGAGCACAGATCGCGGTTGTCACAATCCAGTCGCTCGAAGAGCGGCCGATCGAGGAGTACGCGAACGATCTCTACCGTGCCTGGGGCATCGGGGCAAAGAGCGGCGCGAAAAAGGATCAGGGGGCACTGCTGCTGATCGCCCTCAAGGATCGAAAGACACGACTCGAGATTGGCTACGGGCTCGAAGGCGATCTGCCGGACGGACTTTCCGGTGAAATGATCCGGCGGATGCGACCCGCGCTACAGGGTGGCGACAATTCGCAGGCCATCTACATCGGAACCCGATCGATCGTCGATACCCTCGCCGAAAAATGGCAGCTCTCACTCGAAGGAATCGAGGATCGCCAGTATGCTTACCGCGAAAAACCTGCAAGTAAGAAATCCAATACCAAGTTACTGCTGGTGCTGTTTGTCATCGCCTTGATCATCAGCGCGATCATCTCGCGGTTCACGCGGGGTGGACGCGGGGGACGGGGCGGCGGCGGCAGCGACCTCTGGTGGCTGGCCCCAATCATCTTTAACGGCAGTGGCGGTTCATTTGGTGGCGGCAGTGGTGACGGGCGCGGCTGGGGTGGCGGCGGTGGCAGTGGTGGGGGTGGCAGCGACTGGGGTGGGTTTGGTGGTGGCAGCAGTGGCGGCGGCGGCGCCAGCGACAGTTGGTAGGTTGGCGCGATTCCAGGTAACGCAACCGACTGGTCAGACAAGGTCAAAAATAATGATAAACGAGAAATTTCAGGATCTGAACACTTATCTCCGGCAGCTCGATGAGGCTGAAGGCGAGAATCTGGTCGCAGTGGTAGTCTATGGCTCGGCAGTCACCACGCCCGAGACCTCCGCCAGGTCAGACTTTCAATGGCTGGTGATCACGCGCCGGCTTGCAGCCGCCGACCTGCGCCGGATCCGCCCAATAATCAGGGCCCTGGTGAAGGCTGGATACGCCATGCCCGCCTTCTTTACTGCGCAGGAGTTCGAGGATTCGCTCGATGTCTTTCCAATCGAATTCCGGCAGATGAAACGTGCCTACCAGGTACTCCACGGCCCGGATCTGCTTGCCACGGCTGAGGCCTCTGGCGCCAACCTCCGCCTCCAGATCGAATATGAGCTCCGCGGCAAACTCCTGCGGCTGCGCTCACTCTTCCTGCCGGCAAGCGACTCAGCCGAGAGCCTGCTCAGACTAATGACCGAAAGCGTGGTCAGCTTCGTCCGGATCATGCGATCGATCCTCGAGCTTGTCGGTGAAGTGCCGGCGGTCGGACGGCTCGAGGCGACCCGCCAGGTCGGAGAATCGTTGAAGGCAGACCTGACGCCGATCATCACCCTGCTCGAACTGCGAACCAATCGACGTCAGTTGACCGAGACTGAAACTCAGGAGCTCTTCGAGGCGTATATCAGTTCCCTCACGGAAGTGATCGAGGCAGTCGACAAGATAAGTCCGGAGTAAATGACATCCGGCAACAGCTGATCCGGCTTCGAAACCTGTCAGCGGCCGGAAAAATTCCTTGAAAAGAGTGATACGGGAGAAATTATGGGAAAAACATTACTGGTGGTTCTTGGTGTAATCGTACTCTTCGTGCTCATCCTTGGTGGCTGGGCATTTGGCAGCTACAACAACCTGATTGAACGGCGCAACCTGGTCGACCAGCAATGGGCCCAGGTCGAGAACAATCTGCAGCGAAGAGCTGACCTGATTCCGAACATCGTCAACACGGTCAAGGGATTTGCGAACCTCGAAGCTGGCGTGCTGACAAGCATCGCCGAGTCCCGCTCAAGGATCCTCTCGCCAAACTCGACCCCGGAACAGAAGATGGATGCCAGCAACCAGATGACGAGCGCCGCCCGGCAGGCAGGACTTTATGGCGGTGGCGGCGGTGGGGTTCTCGGTTCAGGTGGGCGATTCCTGGCCCTCACGGATCAATATCCGCAGTTGAAATCAGACCAGGCATTTCTCAGGCTCCAGGACGAGCTGGCAGGAACCGAGAACCGGCTGGCGGTTGCACGCAAGGACTACAATGAATCGGTCACCATCTACAACACCTCTCGCCAGAAGTTTCCGGCCGTCATCATTGCGACAATGACCGGTTTCCAGGACAAACCATTCTTCAAGGCTGAGGAGAGCGCGCGCAAGGCTCCAGAGGTCAAATTCTAGGAGATCTTCACGCAGACACGTCCCGCAAAGATTGAGGGGTGAATAATCATGAGTGAAGATGAGACAGGAAACGAGGATATGAAACTATCAAAAGCAGCGCTCATTGCGGCAGGTCT
>JBEIMN010000122.1:0-7719 GCA_040378705.1 Acidobacteriota bacterium | reverse complement strand
GTCCAGGAAGAGCAGATCGACGGCAAGAAGAGCGAGACGCTCAAGAATCTCGAAGAGGGCATTATCGTCGAGGGTCAGGTCAAGAATCTGACCGACTACGGCGCCTTCATCGATCTGGGCGGAATCGACGGGTTGCTTCACATCACCGATATGTCGTGGGGCCGGCTCCAGAATCCGCACGAGCTGCTGAAGATCGGCGAGACGATCCAGGTCAAGGTCCTCAAGTTCGACCGTGACAAGGAGCGCGTCAGCCTCGGCCTCAAGCAGCTGACTCCCGATCCGTGGGCGACGGCCGTTGAGCGTTATCCGGTCAACAGCCGGATCAAGGGCAAGGTTGTCTCTCTGACCGACTACGGTGCCTTCATCGAGCTCGAAGCCGGTATCGAAGGACTTGTCCACGTCACAGAGATGAGCTGGTCGAAGCGGGTCAAGCATCCTTCCAAGCTGCTCGCAATTGCTCAGGACGTCGAAGCGCAGGTTCTCGAAGTCGATCAGGGGGCACGCCGCATCAGCCTTGGGCTGAAGCAGATCGAGCCAAACCCGTGGGAGACTCTCCACCAGCGCTATGGTGTCGGAACGCGCATCAAGGGCCGCGTTCGGAATCTTACCGATTTTGGTGCCTTCATTGAGATTGAAGAAGGGATCGATGGACTCGTTCACGTCTCGGATATCTCCTGGACGAAACGGATCAAGCATCCGAGTGAGGCACTCAAGAAGAATCAGGAAGTCGATGCGGTCATCACGGCGATCGATGTCGACAATCGTCGTCTTTCGCTCTCGATCAAAGACCTCGAACCAAACGCCTGGGAGCGCTTCTTCGATGAGCATCGTCTTGGCGATATCGTCAACGGTAAGGTGACTCGTTTCGCCAACTTTGGCGCCTTCGTCGAGCTGGAAGATGGAATCGAGGGGCTTTGCCACGTTTCCGAACTCTCCGACCAGCACGTCGAAAAGCCTGAAGACGCCGTCAAGGCTGGGGAAGCGATGCAGTTCAAGATCCTTAAACTGGATCGTGATCAGCGGAAGATCGGACTCTCGGCACGCGCGGTCGGCAAGGATGAGCCAATCGTCGACATGCGGAACTATACTTCGGCGGAAGGCGGAATGGCGAGTCTTGGCGAACTTGCCGGTCTCAGCTCCGGTTCTTCCGAAGAAGAGTCCTGATCGATAAGTCCTGAATCAACTTGAAAAGTCTGGGAAGGCCCGATCCGAGAGGATCGGGCTCACCCGGACTTTTCGTGGCTTTCCGCCATCTTTTACTGACCGGTTGTCGCGGATCAATTATGCAAAAACGATCTCTCACCTGGATATTGATCATTGGCCTGGTTCTCTTTGGTCTCTTCGTTGTCAGCCTCTTTTCATTTATGGCGTTGATGTCGGACGATGAATCGATGGCGGGCTTTTCTGGCGGTGGAGACAGGATTGCGATGATCCCGATCGAGGGGGTAATCGATGAGGACATGGCCAAGGTCGTCAACCGCCACCTCAAGCAATATGGTGAGGATTCGCGAATCAAGGCGATCATTCTTCGCGTCGAAAGTCCGGGCGGTGGCGTTGCTGCCTCGCAGGAGATCTATACCGAAGTCCGGCGCCTGAAACAGGAGAAGAAGAAGAAGATCGTTGTCTCGATGGGCTCAGTTGCCGCCTCCGGCGGTTACTATCTTGCCGCCCCGGCCGATATTATTTTCGCTAATCCCGGCAGCGTCACCGGAAGTATCGGTGTCATTGCTGAGTGGATCAATTACAAAGATCTTGCCGAATGGGCGAAGTTGAAGCCGGTTGTCTTCAAGAGTGGCGAATTCAAGGATACGGGATCGCCCACACGTGACCTGACAGAGCGTGAACGAGTATTTTTTCAGTCGATGATCGATGAGCTGTACGGCCAGTTCCTTCGCGCCATTCTCGAAGGCCGAACAGGACGTGGCACCACCGGTAACGAGATAAACGAGGAACGGCTGCGTGCGCTTGCCGATGGCCGTGTCTACACTGGCGAAACCGCGCTTCGCAATGGTTTGATCGATGCGGTTGGCAACTATGAGGACGCGCTCAGGAAGACGGCCGAGATGGTTGGCATAAAGGGGAAACCACAGGTGGTCACCCCGGCGAAAGAGCGTAACCAGTTCCCGCTTGTCGACCTGCTGCTTGGCGTGGCTAAAATAAGTAATTTTTCGCCCAGTCAGCTCCCAAAGAGTCTGAGCGAGGTTGATACATCGATAAAATTCAAGTATCAATGGAGATAAGCTTTGGCCTGCGGGGCCATCGGTCGACCATTGGCCGGCCATCTGCCGGCCGGGTGGCACCTGAATTAAATCTGTATTAGCATAGTCCGGGATTTGGCTCGAATCGTCCGGAGTCTATAACACATATTCGTCTGACCTGATCACTTCACCGCACGATGGAGGAACGATGACAAAAGCAGAATTGGTTGACGAGGTCGCTCTTGCCGCAGGGCTGACCAAGAAGGATTCGGAAGTCATTGTCGATGAAGTCTTCAAGAATATCATCCAGGCGTTGAATCGTGGCGAGAAGATCGAGCTGAGAGGCTTCGGATCGTTTCGAGTTCGACAGCGGGATGCGCGGCGTGGGAGAAATCCGAAGACGGGTGCCCCGGTCGATATCCCCGCCAAGCGGGTTCCATTCTTCAAGCCGGGCAAGGAATTGAAGGAGCTGATCAATCCAGACGAGGTTGACGCCGATTCCCCTGAATCCCCTGAAGCCCCTTAAGCCAATAACGCCAATAAGCTTAATATCGTCCACCGACAAAGCCGGCAAACATTGAAGTCCACCGGAATTTTTAGCTGCAACGTCTATCGATTGCAATTAAAAATTCCGGTGGACTTTCTCATTTCCGGGATCGCGCCGGACCGATTATTGAGCTGCGGAGAGGTCTATTCTCCGTTTCGGCTCAGAACATAGACTCCACCAGAGAGAGTTCCAAGATAAATTCGATGTGGATCGAATGGGTCGATCGCCAGTGCCCGAAAGAGTGAGCTTGGCAGGCGGCTGGTATCGACTCTTTCCCAGTTTTGGCCACGGTCGCGTGAATGGTAGATGGTTGAGCGAAGGTCGTCGGCAAGCCAGACTTCATCCGGATTGAGTTCGTTGATGCGGACGACACTGGCATCTGTGTGGAGAGGCATGCCGCCGCCACGCTGCTGCCAGGTTGCGCCGCCGTCGAGCGAACGGAAGAGACCGGAGGAGGTGCCGGCATAGATTGTCTGCGCTGTGCGTGGGTCGAAGACGATGCTTCTGACGCGCTGGCGCTCGTCATTGAGATGTTGTCGGCGAAAGGTTCGGCCGTTGTCATTTGAGACGTAGAGACCATCTTCAGCGCCGATCAGGATCGTTCCCGGAGCCTGATGGCTGGTGGCAATCGTCCTGACGTGAGGATCCCAGCGGCCTGATGGCCCGTTGATGGTTATTCTTCGCCAGCCAGTCGATTCGTCCTCGGTCAGGTAGAGTCCGTCCCAGGTCGAGGCGATCAGCCACTGGCGAACGAGCGGAGGCGCGGGGTTGAGCAGTTCCCGTCGCGGGGTAAATGAGTGAATCGAGAAGACCTGATTGCGAAGGTCGATTCGCTCCGGTGGTTTTGGGCCAGAAGCTGGAGAAGCTGGAGAAGCTTTTGAACCTGTCGGGACGGGGCCGGCTTTATGGCCGATTTTCACCGTCTTTATTACCAGTGGAGTTTTGGCCGGCGGCGTTTTTTGAGGCGGCGGTGGGTCAGGAACCGGCCGGCGGACCGGTCTCCAGCTCTGCCCGCGGTCGTCGGAACGATAGATGCCATCATTTGTTCCCGCGTATACCGTCCCGGTCTCAAAGGGTGACTGGTAGAGGGAATAGACGTCACGATTACCCATGCCGGTTGTCGATTGTCGCCAGGTCATTCCACCGTCATCGCTGATGAAGATGCCACTCGACTCACCGTCGAAGAGTATTCCGGCATAGATTCGCCCGCGTTCACCAAGATCGGCAAGAACCGCTCCGACCTGGCGGTTGATGAATCCCTCGTTGGCTGGCTGCCAGGTCTCGCCACCATCCTGGCTGATCAGTACTCCGCCATCTTCCGTGCCGATGAAGACTCTGTCCGGCCGCTTTGGATGGACGGCGACACTGTTGATCAGCAGATGCTCTGAGGTGACGCGACGCCAGCTCTCTGCCATACCATAAAATTTCGAGATCCAGAGCCCTTCGGTCGTGGCGGCAAAGATGACCTCCGGCCGCGTTGGATGGCGATAGATGCTCTGCGTGCGGCGGCTCTCGGTCGGGATTCCCTGAAATTTTGTCCAGGTCGTGCTTCCATCAAATGAACGGTAGATTCCGCTGCACGCGCTGATCATTACGGTATCGGGATTCACTTCATCGATCAGGATCGAGAAGATGTCGGAATCGTCAAGCATCCCCGTCTCTTTTGAGCCGGCGAGCTTCCAGGACGATCCGTCGTCAAGAGTCTTCCAGGGTAGGTGACTGGTTCCGACGTAGATGATTTGCGGGGAGCGTGGATCGATGGCAATCGAATGAAAACCGCGCATCTCGGGGTGGTTTGGGGGGCTGATCAGGTTCCAGCTCCGACCAAGGTCACGACTACGGTAGACTCCATCGAGGGCGGCGACGGCCAGGACAGGCGGGTCACTGGCTGACTGTGCCACTCCACGTATCGCCTTGCCGGCCAGTCCGTCGAATTGGCGCCAGCTCAGTCCGTCGTCTTCGCTGACATAGAGGCCCCCGCCACGATCGCGCTCGTTGAGCGCGGTGATCGATTTGAGGCTGGCATAGATTTTGCGGGGAGTTTGTCGATCGAAGAGGATCGCCGTCACCGTCTGGCCGGCTGCACCCGGTCCAGGTTGCAGGTTCTGCCAGATCCGCCCACCATCGAGTGACTGGTAGAGTTGGCCGTCGCTCGTGCCGGTCAGAAGGCGATCGGCGTTGCGTGGATCGATGACCAGCACGGTGACATCGCCGCCGAATGGCCCTGTCAACTGCCAGAGACGCTCCCTGTCGTTTCGGATGGTCGCAATTGAGGTGGTTCGGCTTCCGTTACCTGGCGCCCCTGTACCAGGTATGACGATCGCCGGTGCGCGCCGCCTTCCATTCTCCGTGCCCGTCGTCGCCTGTGCGAATACGGACAGGCTCACCCCGTGGACAAGAAATAAAAAAATAATAAGATTGCGCATTGCTGAATACTGTAACATCGATAGTACCTTCCGGCGCCACTCCCTGTGGAATCTCACAGGGCAGTCAGACGGCAGGTGACGATTGTAAATCAGGCCGTGATGATTGAAAATGAAAAAGTTTGGCCCCGGCTGGCATTCGGCAGGACTGGCATTAGGCAGTACTGGATGACCGCCGTCAGGTGTTGGAATAATTGAACCGGTGAAATGCGTGCTATGAAATTTGTGAAGATCCCGATCCGCTCCCTGGTCCTTGCTTTAATGCTTGCTTTGCCGATTCCAGCCGAGGTGCTGGGGCAGGCGACACAGCTCCCGGATCACGCGGTTACCCTCTCGGAACTCAACCTTCTGTTGCGTCGCTCAGTCGGTCGTGATCTGACAGAGGCTGTCCTGGCGGTCCATCTCGAAAAGGTCGGGATCGATTTTGACCCTACACCGGAAGTCGTCAAGCGGCTTCGTGCCAACGGCGCACACCAGAATCTGATCAATACCATCAGGCGACAGGCCGATAAATTGCTCCAGGCCGGCGGGAAGGTAGTCAGCATCGGGCCTGCACCCGCCGATAGCTTTATCGAGGAGACTCGACGCGCCGTCCGCGACTACCTTGACGAACTCCCGGACTTCATCTGCAACCAGGTCGTCGAACGATATTACGATTTCGAATCGCGTGGCGCCTGGGACAAGGCCGATACCCTGACGTACGAATTGACCTACAATCGTAAGCGCGAATCCTATCGCCCGATCAACGCCATGGGCCGCCCGGTGACCAAGCCGCTCGAGCAGGCCGGGGGCGCGTACTCGACCGGTGACTTCGCCTCCGGTCTCGCCTCACTCTTCGATGTCGAGACGAAGACCGTCTTCAAGCCGGCGGGTAAGGATCGGCTCGGCAGCCGGGCCACAGTCATTTATGACTTCACTGTCGAACAGGCCAACTCAAAGCTTTCTGTCACCGCCGAGGGTGAAAGATCGTTGATCGTTGGGTATAGTGGAACAATCTGGGTCGACGAGGAGTCGAAGCGGGTTCTGCGGATCGATCAGGCCGTCAATGATCTTCCGGCTGGCTATCCGGTTACCAATTCAGAGAGCTCGGTCGATTATGACATTCTCAAACTGCGCGGAATCGATGTCGATTTCCTCCTCCCGATTCGCGCCGAGTTTATCATCGCCGATCGTCGCCAGCGGAAATACTTTCGCAATCTGCTCTACTTCAAGTTTTATCGGAAGTTCGAGACTGATATCAAAATTACAGATGAGGTTCCACCGGAGAAGCCTGGTCTCGAGTAACTGACAGTTACTGGGGATAGGCTTTAAGACGAAGGACGAAAGTTCTTTGGATGCCCTGGAGATCGTTCAGGAAGCGCAGCTCCCAGCGTTCAGGATCGGTCAGGGTGCGGATGGCTTCGGCCTGACCATAGCCGATTTCGCAGATCAGATAGCCGCCGGGCAGCAGGTGGCGCGGGGCGTCCGCGAGCAGTCGACGATAGAAGCCAAGCCCGTCTCCGTGATCGGTGAGGGCCGTTTGTGGCTCCCAATCGCGGACTTCGCGTTGAAGGTCGGCCATCTCCGCCGCGGAAATATAGGGTGGGTTCGAGACTATGATGTGTGATCGGCCGGCGAGTGGATCGAGCAGATCCCCCTCGACAAAGCTGATCCGGTCTGTAAGCCCATTCCGGCTGGCGTTTCGTCGTGCGACCTCAAGCGCCGCACCGGAGATGTCGATCGCAATGATTTCCGCTTCCGGAATCTCGCGGGCAATGGCAATGGCGAGGCAGCCCGATCCGGTTCCGACGTCGACGATCAGCGGACTAGACCATTCCTCATCGCTTACAAGGCGAATCACCTCTTCGACAATCAGTTCGCTCTCCGGTCGCGGGATCAGCACCGCCGGAGTCACTTCGAAATCGAGGCCAAAAAACTCCTGGCGGCCGGTGATGTACTGGAGTGGTTCACCGGCGGCACGCCGCTCGATCAATTCCTCATAACCCTTGCGAACGTATTCACTGATCGGCTCACGATAATTGACGATCAGCCATATCCGGTCCCTGCCAAGGGAGAAAGCGAGCAGCGTCTGGGCATCGAGCAGGTCGTTGGAGACAGACTCCAGCCTGAGTCGCGTCGAAGCGGCTTTCAGTATCTCTGCGATCGTGGTTGAATCTGGCATTCGTCAGGCGAAGGCGACCTGTCGCTCGGTCTCCCGGTTCAGCTTCTCTGCCTGGTAATGGGTGACGACGGCGTCGACAATATCGCCAAGATCGCCCTCCATGATCAGGTCAAGTTTGTGGAGGGTCAGGCCGATCCGGTGATCTGTGACGCGATTGTCCTTGAAATTGTAGGTGCGGATCTTCTCGGAGCGGTCACCTGAGCCAACCTGTGACCGCCGCTCGGCCGATATCGCATCCTGCTGCTTCTGCATCTCCAGCTCGAGCAGTCGCGAGCGGAGAATTCGCATCGCCTTTTCACGGTTCTTGATCTGGGATTTCTCATCCTGCATCGAGACGACAAGGCCGGTTGGCAGGTGTGTCAGCCGAACTGCAGAGTAGGTGGTGTTGAC
>JBEIMN010000121.1:0-7737 GCA_040378705.1 Acidobacteriota bacterium | reverse complement strand
GTTGCATTTCCCTGATTCCTTATAAAATGGAGACGATTCAATGACCAGTAGAAAGAATGACGCATTAAATCCGGAAGCGGCCTCGCGACGCCGCTTTATCAGGCAGAGCGCCGCCGCCAGCCTCCTGACGCTTGGGGCCGTCGGCGCACCGGCAATCGTTCGCGGACGCAATCTCAATGATAAGCTAAATCTGGCGATCATCGGCGCCGGTGGGCGTGGTGGCTCCAATCTCAAGGATGTCGAGTCTGAGAATATCTCGATCCTCTGTGACGTCAACGAGGCCGGATTGAACAAGGCGGCTGAACGCCATCCGAAGGCACGCCGGATTGTCGATTATCGCAACGTCTTCGATCACGCGAAAGAGTTCGATGCCGTCGTCATCAGCACCGCCGAGCACAACCACGCCTTTGCGACGCTGCCGGCACTTCAGCTTCGAAAGCACGTCTACTGCGAAAAGCCGCTCACTCACAGCGTCTGGGAAGCCCGCATCATTCGTGAAGCGGCAGCAAAGGCCAAGGTCGCTACTCAGATGGGAACGCAGATTCACGCCAGCGACAACTATCGCCGGGTGGTTGAACTGGTCCAGTCCGGGGCGATCGGCGGAGTGACAGAGGTTCATATCTGGGTTAGTCGTGCCTGGGGCTGGCACGCCACCGAGGAAGAGTCGAAGGCGGCCGGCGACATCGTCTTTGTCCAGAACAGACCCACGACGGTCGACCCGGTGCCGGCCTCATTCAACTGGGAGCTCTGGCTCGGTCCGGCGCCGTCACGTCCCTTCAACAACGTCTATCTGCCAGGGCCGAAATGGTATCGCTGGTGGGACTTTGGCAATGGCACGATGTCGGATCTTGGCAGCCACTGGATCGATCTCGCCTGGTGGGCGCTCAAACTCGACGCGCCAAAAACGATCGAAGCCCTCGGACCAAAACCCCATCCGGAAATCGCCCCGGCGTCGATGCAGGTTACTTACGAATACGGCAAGCGTGGCACCATGCCTCCCGTCAAGCTCTCCTGGTATCAGGGGGTCAATAAACCACAGATCTGGAATGATAAGGGAATTCCGCAGTGGGGAAATGGTGTTCTCTTCGTTGGCGACAAGGGGATGCTCCTCTCGGATTACGGCAAACACGTCCTGCTTCCGGAGAACAAGTTTGTCGATTTCAAGCGGCCTGAACAGTCTATTCCGAAATCGATCGGCCACCATGCCGAATGGATACTTGGCTGCAAGACCGGTGCTCCAACGACCTGCAATTTCAATTATGCCGGCTGGCTGACAGAGGCCAACCATCTTGGAAATGTCGCGTTCCGGGCTGGTAAGAAGCTGATCTGGGACCCGAAAACCCTCCGCGCCACCAATGCGCCGGAGATCGCGCCGATGATTCGTCGCGAGTATCGAAAAGGCTGGAAATTGGCCTGATCCATCAGGATATCCCGGAAATTGGAAGCGGATTCGGCTGCGTCGGATCCGCTTCCGGATCTGTCTCGACTATCTCAGTGGCGTAATTGTGACGGGGCGGCCAGTCTTACGGACGATCGGCATCATCGCTTTCTCGGCGCGCAGTCTCGCGGCGAGGATTCTCGCCAGGCGGATCGTCACGGCACGCTCCTTCAACGACAGATCGTTCGTCTCGCTTATATCCCGGTCGATATTGTATAGCTCCATCTTTCCCTCCGCGTGGTGATGGATCAGTTTCCAGGGGCCAAGCCGAATGGCACTGAACGGACCCTGACCATAATACTGGTGCGGAAAGTGGAATATTAGTGGACGGTTTAATGAGCGGTCTGGCAGCATTTTCTCCTGTCCGGCCTGTCCGGCGAGTACCGGCATGAAGCTCACGCCATCGACCGTCTGAATCGTCTTCTTTCGCCAGTTGACGGCGGCCGCCTCGAGAATGGTCGGAAAGAGATCCTCGATGATCACCGGAGTCCGGCTGATCGAAGATCCCTGCGTCACCACCGGCCATCTGGCCATCATCGGCACCCTGATCCCACCCTCGTAGGGCGCCAGTTTCTGCCCGCGCAGTGGCCTGTTGAGTGGAACGGCGTGCGGTGCGCCATTGTCCGAGACGAAGAGCAGAAGGGTATTGTCTGCGACACCAAGTCGATCGAGAGAATCCATCAGATCGCCAAGTGACCGATCCATGCTCTCGATCATCGATGCCCGAATCGCCTCCGGTCGCGTCAGCCCCTCGTCGATATATTTCTGGTAGAAACGGCGATCCTCCTCCCACGGTGCGTGCACGGCGTAATGTGAGAGATAGAGATAGAATGGCTGCTGCTTGCTGACTGAGCGTTCGACCTCGCCGATCGCTTCGCGAGTCAGGACTTCGGTCAGGTTGATCGGTTGACCGTGCCAGGCTGCGAGCCCCGGGACATCCCAGATCGGGTCAGCTCCGGCGAAGTTCTTCTCGCCCCAGTAGCTGCCTGGCGCTCCGGCTGCGTGCCCGGCAATGTTGACATCGAATCCGAAATGGAGCGGGTCGGCGCCCGGAGTCCCCGCCGCGCCAAAATGGGCCTTACCGACGTGGATCGTTCGATAGCCGGCTGCCCGCAGCATCTCCGGCAATGGCGTGATGCGCACCGTCCGATCGATCCCGGCCACTGTCGTTGCCCCGTTGAGATTCCAGCGCGGAGGCTCGACCGTCTGGTTCTCGTCATCAGGCGATACCCCCTTGCGCAATGTCCAGTTAGTCACTCCGTGACGCGCCGCATTCATGCCGCTGAGGGCGCTGATCCGACTTGGCGAGCAGACTGCTGATGCATAGGCGTTCGTGAACTTGATTCCTTCGCGCGCCATTCGCTCCATCGCCAGTGTCCGGTAACGCCGGTTGAGCGCCGTCACCTCGTGATGAAAGGGAACAGATGTCTCCTGCCAACCCATGTCGTCGACGAGGAAAAAGATAATGTTCGGCCGGCCCTTTAACGACTTGGCCGACGAGGCCATTAAACGCGCTTCGGGATGCCGGCTGAAGACCAGCGCGACCAGTACAACTATTATCGATAACCTTTGTGACACGGGAATCTCCCAGCCTGCAATTACACTATTGGAGCGGAACGTAATCAGTGTTATGACTCTCATTGAATGGAGCGGTATGTTATCTCAGGAGCGATCCGCAAACCAGTCATTAACTAATAAATGGAATTCAGAAGGGGTTTCTTAATGAGCAGAAATGAGAATCGATCGCGTGCCAGATTGCCAGAATCGCCAGAATCGGTGATCTGGGTCTTGTGCCTACTTATTGTCACGACAGTTTCCGGCCTTGCACAGACCGTTGATCAGCCGGCGCGCGCGGTAACAGATCCCGGTGTCGTCACAACTCGACAGGCGATCACGCCTGCCGGCGCACAATCGATCTTTGATGGTCGAGTTCACGGCGTCGCGTTTGGCCAGTCGAGCTCCGATCTCTGGGTTCTGCAGAGACGCAGAAATTCCCCGCGAATGCAGATCGTCAACCTCGATTGGAGCGGGAACCGGATTCGAACGAGGATCGCGACGGAAGATGCCCCCGGGCTGCAGGGGATCCTCTTCGATCAGCGCTCGGGTCAGCTCTTTGTTTCGGCAACTCTGGCCGCACGCCAGCGGAGAGGGGAAGTTGGGCTTCTCCGCGTTTCGCCATCCGACCAGCGCGTCGTCTCCAAAATTGAAGGGCTCGGCGAGTATATTGCCGGCGCACCAGCAATCGCGACCTCAGAAAACACGGCCGGAGGCTGGATTGCCGTTCTGCCATTAATCTATGACAACAAGGTCGCCGTGGTCGATCTCAAATCGAACCGGCTGCTGGCGAAGATTCAGGTTGGAATCGCCCCCTTTGGCGCGGCGATCGACTCTTCAGGAACGGTCGCCTATGTCAGTAACTGGGGTGGTCGTCCGCCGACCGCACGCGACCTGACGCTGCCGACCGGACTCGACCCGAAAGCAGACCGCGTGGTTGTCGATCGCCAGGGAATCGCCTCGACCGGTACCGTCTCTCGCGTCGATCTTGTCACCCGACAGGTTACGGCGACAATTTCGGTCGGACTTCACCCCACCGCACTGGTCTGGGATCAGTCCGCGCACAGACTCTATGTCGCCAATGGCAACCAGGACTCGGTCTCGGTCATCGATACGGCGACACAGCAGGTGGTTAAGACAATCGCGATTCAGCCATTTCAGGTTCGCGTTCCCGGCATTGCCCCCACCGCCCTCGCGCTCTCACCTGACGGGCGACGCCTCTACGTTGCCTGCGGTGGAATCAATGCCGTTGCCGTGGTCGATTCGCGCTCCGGCCATATCGATGGCCTAATTCCGACTGCCTGGTATCCGAACGGGCTGACCATCAGTCCTGATGGCCGTTATCTTGGCGTCTCGACATTGCTTGGAGCCGGATCGGGCTGGAGTGACAACCCCCGTCAGCGCTTCGTCCACTCCTATCGCGGCTCAGTCAGCGTCCTTCCGATTCCGGAAGCGTCACAGCTCGCCGGCTATACGACCGCTGTCGCCGAGAATAATCGGCTTGCCCTCCCATCCCGGGAACCTCTCGCGAGAAGCATCAGAAATTCAACTCCGACCGCCCTCCCACTTCGTGCCGGCGAACCCTCGAAAATTGAGCACATTGTCTACATCATCAAGGAGAATCGAACCTACGATCAACTTTTTGGTGATCTCGCGCGGGGTAATGGCGATCCCTCACTCGTTATGTTCGGAGCGGATGTCACCCCCAATCAGCGCAAACTCGCCGAACAGTTTGTCCTGCTCGATAATTTCTATGCGACCGGCGGGAACAGTGGTGACGGCCACCAGTGGCTAACACAGGCCAACGAGACCGACTACTGCCTCTGGCCGGGCTATGAGGGCCGAAGCTACCCCTACGATGGAACCGATCCGATCGCCTATTCCGCCGGCGGTTTCATCTGGGATGCCGCGCTGAGGATGAAGAAGAGCGTCCGTGTTTATGGCGAATTCGCCGGCCGCATGCCCGAGGATAATGCCGCCATGCGCGCCGGACTTCTCGATCGCTGGCGACGTGGCGCAGACTTTACCAAAGACTGGAATATCAACGCGCCACTCGAGCCGCTCAATAAAATTCTTGCCCATAACTTTCCCCCATACACGCAGGCAATTCCGGACGTCGTTCGGGCAAAGATCTTCCTCGCCGATCTGAAGAAGTGGGAGTCTGCGGGAAGCATGCCAAACCTGGTGATCATGCTTCTGCCCAGTGATCACACTCGCGGCGCCACGCCGGAATTCAGCACCGCCAAGGCAATGGTCGCCGACAACGATCTTGCGCTCGGCCAGGTCGTCGAGTCGCTCTCCAATTCACCCTTCTGGAAGAAGATGGCAATTTTTGTCGTCGAAGACGACGCGCAGGCCGGTGTCGACCACGTCGATGGTCACCGCACAGTCGCCCTCGCCATCAGCCCATTCATTCGCCGTAATCACGTCGATTCGACGTTCTACTCCCACCCAAGCCTGCTCAAGACCATCGAGCTGATACTTGGATTGCCGACGCTCTCCCTCTTTGACCTGATCGCCAATGACCTGCGTGCCAGCTTTACCGATCAGCCCGATTTTTCACCCTATCGTGCCGAGACTCCCGCCCAGTCGATCTTCGAGGTCAATCCACGTCTCAGCGCCCTCAAAGGCCAGGCCCGTCTGGACGCAATCGCCTCGAGCCGAATGCGCTTCGATGTGCCGGACGCCGCGCCAACCGCTCTCCTGAACCGGATCGTCTGGCGCCAGGTTCGTGGCTTCAATACCCCCTATCCACGGGTTCGTCAGGCGGTCTTCGCCCCGCTGTCGATCGATAAGGATGATGACGAAGGAGAAGATCCCGACGATAAATGACGCTCCGTCGACAGGCACAAAAAAGCGTGGGGATGATTGGCCCTTGAGCCGCACATCCCCACGCTTACCCATATCACCCGAAGCCCGATGAAACCTATCGAAGTGTCACCCGGCGCACCACCTGCCAGTCTCCCGATGGCTCAAGCTTCAACCCGCCGACGCGCTCGCGCCGGGCCACGATCGTTGCCGGATACCAAAGATAGATGTGCGGCAGTTCCTCCGCCAGAACTTCCTGAATCTCAGCAAATATTGCGCGCTGCTCCTCGCGTGTCGAGCGGCGCGACGTCGCCAGCAACTGGTCAACACGCTGATTGCTGAACCGTGACCGGTTCTGGCCATTCGGCGGTGCTGATTCGGTCGCGTAGGCAAATTTGAAGAAGTCAGTGCTCTGATTTCCACCGACTGATGTGTTCAGGTAGAGCTGGAAATTGCCCTCGCTCATATCCTGCACCAGCTTTTGACGCTCGAGTGGCTGCAGCTCCAGCCCGATCCCGACCTGTTTCAACTGCTCCTGCATCGCCTCACCAATCTTCCGCGAAATGGCAATCGTCGAGGTCCTGAGCGTCAGCCGCAACCTGGTCGCCCCAGCCTTCTCCGTGTAGCCTGCCTGATCAAGCAAGGCCTTCGCCGCCGATGGATCGTAACCGTAACTCCTGACGCCCGGCGCATAAGCCCATTGCGATGGCGGAAGACTGCTTGATGCCGGCCGTGCCTGCCCGCGCAGGATGTTGTCGATGATCGATTGACGATCGATTCCATAGGCAATCGCCTGCCGCACGCGACGATCCGCCAGCACCGGATCTTTCAGGTTGACCCCAAGGTGGGTCAGATTGGTCCCGTCAATCAGCTCGACGCTGATCCCCGCTGCTTTTTGGAGCGACTCGACGGTGATCGGATCGAAATCAGCATTGATCGCGAGGTCGGCTGACCCCTTTCGCAACTCGCTTTCCCGCGTGCTGTTGTCCGGAACTATTCTGACTCGCAGTCCGTCAATTATCGGTGCACCGTCGAAATAGTCTTTATGACGCGCCAGTTGCACCTCCTGGTCTTCAGTATAACTGACGAAGCGGAAAGGGCCGGTCCCGATCGGCTTTGTCGCCTGCTGCGCGGTCGTTCCTTCAGGGATGATCCCGATCGGCAGAATCGCATTGGGGAAACCCGGAAATGGTTCGTGGCAATAAAAGACTACCGTCTGCGGATCGATCACCTCGATCGAGGCGATCGCCTTGATAAACTCCGCCTTCTTATCCGAGACAAACCCTGGCGCAAGCATTGTCTCAAACGTATATTTCACGTCAAGCGCCGTCATCGCCCGGTCGTTGTGAAACTTCACATCACGCCGCAGGTGGAAGGTGAACTTTTTGAAATCGGGGGAGCCCTCATAACTCTCTGCCAGATCAGGCACCGGCTCGAAGCGCTCATTCTTCCTCGTCAAACCATTAAAAATCAGTTGCCGCATCCGCTCCGCCGCCGAATCGGAGCTGACCCGTGGATCGAAGGTCGGAATCTTCTTTTCGATCACCATCACCAGCTCATTCCCAGCCACACCGCGCCGACATCCCGCCAATGGCAGCACACTCAGGATCAGGCAGGGAACTGCCAGCCCAAATGCCCTCAGAATCTTGCCTATGATATGCTCTGGCAGGCCTGACTGGCCGGGCAGGCCGGGCAGGCCGGGCAGGGAAGTACGAGTTTTAGATCTCATTATAAAATTCAGTCGCTGATTCATTATCTGCCCCAGTCTGTGACGCACGGAGCCCCAAATCCCGGTCGCACATCCGCTATCGCGCCCTTTGCTGTTCCCTCTTCTCGTCCTGAATACGGTTCCATTCATCGTAACGTGTCTGCTGCTCACCACTCAACACCCCTCGACTTCGCTGCCGCGTCCGATCACGCACTGCATTGAAGAGCGG
>JBEIMN010000120.1:0-7796 GCA_040378705.1 Acidobacteriota bacterium | reverse complement strand
GAGCACGATGTTGCCGCGCTTCTTGTTGACCTTGAGGACGCGGACTTCGATGTCCTTATTACGGAAGATGTCGAGGTTGCGAACCGGGCGAATATCGACCTGGCTGCCAGGCAGGAAGGCCTGGATGCGACCGATCTCGACGCGGAGTCCGCCCTTGATGCGGTCGGTGACGCGTCCGGTGACGATCGTCTGGTTCTTGTACGCCAGTTCGATCTGTTCCCACGTATGCTTGCGCTCGGCATCGACACGTGAGAGTTCGACGTAGCCCTCTGAATTTTCGAGTTGCTTGACGAAGACATCGACTTCGTCGCCGGGAGCGACAGTGATAGTGTCGCCCTCCTTGAACTCGGAGAGGGGGACGATTCCCTCTGACTTGAAGCCGACATCGATGATGACTGACTGGTCGGTGATCTTGATCACGCGGCCTTTGACGACTTCGTTCTCGCTGATCTCGGAACTGTGCGTCTGTTCATGGGCAGCGAGAATCGCTGCGAAATCTTCCATGGAAAAGTCGCCGCCATCATCATCATCGGAATCATCGGACTCATCGTGATCGCCTGAGCCACCGACCGGCGATCCGGCTTCGGTATCGGGTGTCGTAGAAGCGTCGGGAGAGACTGACGTGTTTTCAGTTGCCGGAGCCGCCGACTGGGCGTCTTCAGTTGCCGATTGGTTGAGCGGATCGACCTCGCCGTTTTCGGGAGCGGACGGGTTAGGGTTATTTGTTGACATTGAAAATGGACTTCCTCCTGGGAGAACTACCCGAGTCGCACACGCGCCTCGGAAGGCGAACAGGGAGACTTGCTGACGGCCTCCCCCCTCTGCCTGAATATACGAATAGACATAATACTCCTTGCCCGACAATTTGCAAACGGGACTTCAGCAAACTGCGGTAAATACTAAAGTCCGTGCAAACGCCAATCCCGCCTCCGACTCGAATTTGGTCCCGGAATTGGCCCGGAATCAGCATGACCAGCGCAGCGCCCACCAGCTATGCCGATTCGATATGATTCAGAATCTGGCAGAATCTGCTTAATCTGGCACAATCTGCTTAATATGATTAACGACCTGCTGAATCATCCAATCGGGAGTGGAGGCGCCGGCGCTGATCCCGACACGGCCAACACCCTGAAGATCGAGTGGATCGATCTCGTCGGCAGTTTCGATGAGCAGCGCGCGCGGACATTTTTCACGAGCCGATTCGACCAGCTTGTTGCTGTTGGCACTGTGGCGACCGCCGATCACATAGAGCATATCAACCTCGGCAGAGAGCGCGCGAACGGCCTTCTGGTTCTCCTCTGTCGCATCGCAGATCGTCTCGCAGACGCGGACTTCGCCGGCACGCCCGCGAAGCGCCTCGATGATCGAGGCGTGCTTGCGGGGGCTGATCGTCGTCTGGGCAACGGTTCCGATCCGGTCGATAAAGTCGAGCGCGCGGGCTTCGTCGACCGACTTGACGACGTATGCCTGATTGTCGATATAGCCGAGGATGCCCTGGATCTCGGGATGATTTCGATCTCCGATGATGACGACGGTATAACCCTCTTCGCGGAGCTCCATCGCCTTGCGCTGCGAATAATGAACGTAGGGGCAGGTTCCGTCCATAATTTTTAGCCCACGGGCCTTTAGTTCGCGGTAAGCACTCGGCGCCACGCCATGGGCTCGAATGATTACCGTGCCGCTCGCTGGAAGCGTGTCGACATCGGCGACGCCAATGCCGTCCTTCTCGAGGCGGTCGATCTCCTGCCGGTTGTGAATTAATGGACCGAGCGTGACGATCGGCTGGTCAGGAGATTTTTCGATCGCACGGTAGGCCATATCGACTGCCCGTTTGACCCCCATACAAAACCCCAGACTCTCTGCTAAGACGATCTCCATTGACTTTTCCCCTTTAATTACGGAGCAGCAGTTGCAACCTATGATCTCAAACCTGATCTCAAACCTGATCTCAAACCTGATCTCAAACCTGATTTCAGACCCGATTTCAGACCCGCTAATCCCAAACAATCTCAACCAATATCAAACCTGGGCACGGCGGGTCAGCCGGTCTTCATAAATCGTTTGACTTCGGCTTCGGTGAGAAGGCGAAACTCCCCCGGTTTGAGTGATTCATTGCGGAGGAACCCGATCGCGACGCGACGCAATTTTAGAACGGAATGGCCGATCGAGTCGAACATCTTGCGAATCTGCTGATTGCGCCCCTCGAAGAGGGTCACTGCATACCAAGAGTTTGTGGTGCTGTGCTCGATCAGTTCAATCTTCGCCGGGGCGGTTCGGACTCCATCCAAAATAACGCCGCGCGCAAGCTGGAGCAGTTGCTGGCCTCCCGGTTTCCCCTTGATCTTGACGTGATAAACCTTTGGCACCTTCTTTGAGGCGTGAGCAATGGCCTGTGTGAAATCGCCATCGCTCGTCAGGAGGAGAAGCCCTTCGGAATTGAAATCGAGCCGGCCGACCGGATGGACACGGCGAGCATAGGCGCCGACAAGATCGATCGCCAGTGGTCGGTTCTGCGGATCAGAACGGCTGGTCAGAAAGCCAATCGGCTTATAGAGCAGCAGATAGATCTTCTCCTGCCGTTGCAGTTTTGGATTGATCAGCTTTCCCTGAACCTTGATATGATCAGTATCAGGATCGGCTTTCGTGCCGAGCTCAGTGACGGTATGACCGTTGACAGTGACGACTCCGGCGGCGATCAGCTCTTCGGCTTTGCGGCGCGAGGCGATTCCGGCGGCGGCGATGATCTTCTGTAGTCTTTCCTGCATCGGTCTCCCCTCTGCATGGGTCTCCCCAGCATCGGTCTTATGTTCAGCGGCGATTTTCGGCAAGCAGTGACATGGCCTCGCCACGTGTCCGCTCATCACTCCTGAAGACGCCACGAACAGCGGAGGTGATGGTGGTCGCGCCGTGCTTTTTGACTCCGCGCATAACCATGCAGAGATGGACGGCCTCGATGACAACCATAACCCCCTTCGGTCGCAATTCGCTGGAGTCGAGAGTGTCGGCGATCTGGGCGGTCAGTCTCTCCTGGACCTGGGGGCGGCGGGCGAAGATATCGGCAATTCGCGCCAGTTTGGAGAGACCGATGATGCGCCCTTCGGCGGGGATATAGGCGATGTGGGCCACGCCCGTAAACGGAATGAGATGATGTTCGCAGATCGAATAGACAGGGATATCGCGAACCATAACGATCTCTTCGTGCGTCTCGGCGGGTATTACCTTCATCTCGGCGGCAACATCTTCATAGAGGCCACCGCAGATCTCTTCATACATCTCCGCGACGCGCATTGGCGTCTCGACGATTCCGGGTCGCTCGAGGTCCTCGCCGATTCCCTCCAGAATCAGGCGGACACCAGCGGCTATCTTGTCCAGGTTGATATTTCGCTCGTGAGTCATGTCTGACATTATGAGTAAGAGCAGGTATCCGGCGCAAGTTGAAGTTGCAACTTGGCGCAGTCCGGGGCGTGTTCCAGGGTCGGCGAACGGCCAAAGTGTGGCAATAAAAGTCCTTTTCAAAAGGGGCTGGGCAGGCCGGAGTCTGAAATTGACCTTTGTGCCGCCGATAAAATAGAATGAATTTTCCGTATCATAAGAAAAACAGCCGGCAGAAAAGGTAATGGAATTTATGGAAGCAATCCAGACAGCGACGTCACCAGTCCCGGAGAGGCGAGGGAGCGCGGTGCTGGCCGAGAATCCCTATTTCAACCGTGAGTTGAGCTGGATCGAGTTCAACTGCCGCGTGCTGGACGAGGCGCTCGACCCGTCGCAGCCGCTGCTGGAACGGCTGAAATTTCTGGCGATCTTTTCGACCAACCTCGATGAATTCTTTATGGTGCGGGTCTCGGGTCTGCAGGAGCAGCTTGAGGCCAACCCGCTGCTCCTCTCACCGGACGGACTGACGCCGGCGACGCAGATCCGGATGATCTCAGAGCGGTTAAGGAATCTGATCGAAGTTCAGATGCTCTGCCTGCGAAAGCAGATCCTGCCCGGGCTCGCCGAGCGTGGCATCAGGATCATCCCCTACTGCGAACTCTCGAGCCGGCAGCGCGACGCGCTCCACGAACTCTTCTACGAAAGAATCTTCCCGGTCCTGACGCCGCTTTCGGTCGATCCGGGCCATCCATTTCCGTACATCTCGAATGTCAGCCTCAATCTTGGAATCCTCGTGATTCCGGAAAAGCCGAGTGATGGCGAGGAGCCGCGCTTTGCGCGGCTGAAGCTGCCGCCAAATGTTCCGCGCCTCATTCCCGTCGAGGGTGAGGGATATGGATTCATACTGCTCGAAGAGTTGATCTCCGCCCACATCGAATCGCTCTTTTCCGGAATGCGGATTCTCGAGTGTCAGCCATTCCGGATCACGCGCGACGCCGACATCGAGATCGAGGAGGACGAGGCCGGCGACCTCTTGAAGACGCTCGAGCGACAGTTGCGGCAACGACGGTTCGGCTTTTATGTTCGGCTCGAAGTTGCCGCCGGCATGAGTCCGCAGATGGTCAGGATTCTCTGCCACTCGATGGAGATTGGAGAATCGGATGTCTACACGATCGACGGGCTGCTCAACATCCCCGATCTGATGGCGCTGACCAGGCTCGACTTTCCGGAGCTGAAGGACCCGCCGTTCACCCCGTTCACCCCGGCGCTCCTGCAGCGGTCTGAAGGGATCTTCGATGCGATCCGGCAGCAGGATATCCTGCTCCACCATCCGTATGAATCGTTCATGCCGGTGGTCGAATTTGTGCGGAGTGCGGCGCGTGACCCGAACGTGCTCGCGATCAAGCAGACCCTCTATCGTGTCGGAAAGGACTCTCCGATCGTCGAGGCGCTGATCGAGGCGGCGGAGAACGGCAAACAGGTCGCGGTACTGGTCGAACTGAAGGCCCGTTTCGATGAAGAGAACAACATCCAGTGGGCGCGGCGGCTGGAGAAGGCCGGGGTTCACATCGTTTATGGACTGGTCGGCCTGAAGACACACGCCAAGATTGCGCTCGTCGTGCGGCAGGAGAAGAACGCGCTGCGCCGTTATGTTCACCTTGGAACGGGCAATTACAATCCGGTCACTTCACGGATCTACACCGACGTCGGACTTTTGACCGCCGATCCGGATATCGGCAAGGACGCCTCGGACCTCTTCAACTATCTGACGGGATATTCGCAGCAGAACCGTTATCGCAAGCTGCTGGTGGCGCCGGTCAGCCTGCGGAAATCGATAGTCGAGATGATTCGCCGCGAGATCCTCCATCGTGAGGCCGGCAGGCCGTCAGGGATCAGAGCCAAATTCAATAGCCTGACCGACGTCGGCCTGGCAGAAGAGATGTATCGCGCCTCTGCGGCCGGAGTACCGATCGATCTGGTCGTCCGCGGCATCTGCTGTCTGCGACCGGGGATTCCCGGAAAGAGCGAAACCATTCGAGTCGGAAGCATCGTCGGGCGATTTCTCGAACATTCACGGGTCTATCATTTCATCAATGGCGGCGCGGACGAAGTCTATGCCGGCAGCGCCGACCTGATGAATCGGAATCTCGATCGGCGCGTCGAGGTTCTCTTTCCGATCGAATCGCCCAGACTCCGCGAGCGTGTCATCCGGGAAGTTATCGATCTTTCGCTCACGGACAATACGCGGATGCGCTGGCTCCAGCCGGACGGAACCTATATTCGGCGGCGCAATCCGGATGAAAGCCCCCTCGATGTGCAGAACTATCTTTTGCAACATTCGGGACGTGAAAGTCCTGAAATCCTCTGATTCAGCAAGTGCCGTCCAGAATTCAGCGCCAGCCAGAATTCAGTGAATGGCCCCCGATCATCAACGCCTGCGGAGGGCTGCACCTCGTGGTGCAGAAATGACACGGAGCAGAAATGACCAGTGGAGCAGAAAGAAATAGATACGTCCGGTTTGCGCTGCCAGTGATTGCCTGTTTATTGATCTGTTTTCCTTGGAGTGGCGAGTCGGCGGTCGACCAGCGCCACTATGATATCGGGTCGATTACCGTCAGGGACATCTGGGTTGACCCGGTCAACGGGGCGGACGGCAACGATGGAACGGCGCGTAACAAGGCTTTGCGAACGGTGGGGACGGCGTGGAACCGGATCCCGACGGGAGCGACTTTTACCGGAACCGGTTACCGGATGCTGCTGACGGCGGGCAATTATCCTGAATCGAGCCTGCCAAACTACCTCGAGCGGCGGTATGGCACGGCCGCTTTCCCGGTTGTTATTCAAAGCATCGACGGTCAGGGCAAGGCGGTGCTGCAGGGTGATCTGAACATCTTCGACTGCCGGTACATCTACCTGATCGATCTGACGATCCGCCCGGTCCCGGCCGGGGATACGCTGCACTTCGAAAAGTGCGACCACGTGCTGATGAACGGGCTCGAGCTCGATGGCGGAATCTGGACCGGTGAGGGGCAGAGCACGCCGGTCGCGCACGAGACACTGAAGATAAACCAGTCGCAGTACATCTACCTTGAAGACAGTGACATCCACGGCGCCGACGACAATGCGGTCGACTATGTCGCAGTGCAGTACGGGCACGTCGTCGGCAACCGGATACACAACAGCAACGACTGGGCAATGTACGTAAAGGGTGGGTCGGCCTATCTGCGAATCGAGGCAAACGAATTTTACGATGCATCGACAGGTGGCTTCACCTGTGGTCAGGGAACAGGTTTCGAATTCATGACTCCGCCGTGGCTCCATTATGAAGCCTACGACATCAAGGTCACGAACAATATCATTCACGATACGGAGGGGGCAGGCCTCGGAATAAACGGTGGGTTCAATATTCTGATGGCGTACAACACGCTCTATCGTGTCGGGCGGCGGAGCCATCTGATCGAGGTGGTTCCGGGGAGTCGAAGCTGTGACGGGGACACGGCCCGGTGCCAGGCGAATCGGGCACTCGGTGGCTGGGGTGGGGTAAATGTCGACGGACAATACATTCCAAACCGGAATGTCTACATCTATAACAACATCGTCTACAATCCAACGGGTTATCAGAGCCAGTGGCAGCACTTCGAGATTCGCGGGCCGGTGGATGCGCCAGGCGGGAGCAATGTGGCCTCGCCGGCGCGATCGGACGTCAATCTGCAGATTCGCGGCAACATCATCTGGAATGGACCGAGCGATCATTCGCTCGGGTTGGGAGGGTCGACCGGTTGCGCGGCGAGCAATCCGACGTGTAATGAAGTTCAGTTGCGGGCGGACAACGCGATCAACACGGTGCGTCCGGAGCTGGTAAACCCGGGCAGCGGCAACTTTCGTCCGACGACGACCAGCAACATCAGCGGAGTTCCGGGTTTTACGCCGGCAAATTTCAGCTGGAGTGACGCGCCGACAGCGCCAGCGGTGGCAGCGGGCGATCCGGACAACCTGATCAGGCGGGATCGGCAGAACAGAGCGCGAACGGTTGCGGGCCCGGCCGGTGCGTGGCTGCCGCAGGCAGCGGATCGCCTGCTGACGACGGTCTCATCGGCGAGTTATCGCAGCCCGATGGCGCCGGAATCGATCGTCACCGGATTCGGGGCGGATCTCTCATCGGGGACGCTGAGTGCGGCGGGGACTCCGCTGCCGGTGGCACTGCTTGGGTCATCACTGACCGTGACGGACAGCGCCGGAGTGAGCCGCGCGACGCCGCTCTTCTTTGTCTCGCCGGGGCAGATCAATTTCCAGATTCCGAGGGATACGGCGGCAGGGCGTGCGACGATCACCCTGACGAATGGGAGCATCCGCGCACTGGGCGAGGTGACGATCGCCGCGGTTGCCCCGGGCATCTTCACGGCAGATTCAAGCGGAACTGGCGT